>DATBRX010000022.1:0-7066 GCA_036560085.1 Candidatus Limnocylindrales bacterium | reverse complement strand
TGGCCGGGCAGCCAGGGGTGATCGACAAAGGTGTCGTACCTGATGCCGATGTAGTACGCGCCATTTCGATAGACGCGGTACTTGAGCGGCGTCGCGTCGCCCGTGGCACCGTCCCAGCTGACTTCGACCGTGAGGTCGTCGCCGGGCACGGCGTCGACGTCGGTCGGCGGCATCGGCAACCCCCCCGGATCGGTGGTGGGAGCCGGCGTGGCGTCGGGATCGGGAGTCGGGGTGGGTTCGCCACCGCCACCGCCACCGCCGCGTGACATGCTGACCTTCAAGACCGCGGTGAAGGGCAGGCCCATGGGGTCGGCACGGTGGATGCGCACGTCATAGCGACTGTTGAGCGCGCTGACGGCCCAGTTGCCGCTGATGTAAATGCCGGCGTGCTTGCCGTTGCCCCAGATCAGGATGTCGCCTGGGCGGGCGTCGGCGAGGTTGTGCGAAACCTGGTTGGGCATGTTCTCCCTGAACCATTTGAGATAGCCCGCTGCGCCACGGCGCTTGCCGCCCATGCGATCGGCGAGCCCGGTTGTCTTGAACAGGAACCACACCAGGCCCGAGCAGTCGAAGGCATCGGGGCCGATGGCGGCGTACCGGTAGGGCTTGCCCACCTGCCGGCGCGCCAGCTCCAACAGCTGGCCGGCTTCGGAATCGGGCGACGCCGTTGATCCTGGCCAAACGTCGGTCAGCCAGCCCGCCTGGACCGGGCCAGGCAGCATGCTGACGATCATGACCGACATGGTGAGGACCAACATCAGCCGGCCGCGAAGGCCGGCATGTGCGGTCGCTCGAGTAGCGGCTGGAACGAAGTTCACGGCTTCCCCCTCCCGTGGAAAGTCTATAAGTGCTGGGGCACGCGGATAAGGACGAAACGACACTAGGCGCGCGACATGGCACTGCAACCCGGACCATCGTCCGGGCCAATTGACCCCCAGGTCTACCCATCGCGCAACGCCAGGTCGGTCAAGATGAGTCGCATGCGGAAACGGGCGGTCGCGCTGCTGGGGCTGATCGCGGCGCAGGGCCTCCTCCTGCCGGGTCCCGCGGACGCGGCGCGCTGGGCGCCCAGCCCGGGGACGGCCTGGCAGATCCAGTTCAGCGGCCGGATCGACCGCTCCGTGGGCGCTGATGCGTTCGATCTCGACCTGTTCGACACGCCAGCCACGACGGTGGCGGCGCTGCACGCGAAGGACAGGCGCGTCGTCTGCTACATCAACGCCGGCGCGTGGGAGGAGTGGCGCCCAGACGCAGGGCGCTTCCCAGGCTCCGTCAAGGGGCGCGAGCTCGATGGCTGGCCGGGCGAGCGCTGGCTCGACATCCGGCGCATCGACATCCTCGGGCCCATCCTGACCGACCGGCTCGATATGTGCCGCTCCAAGGGCTTCGACGGCGTCGAGTTCGACAACGTGGATGGCTACTCGAACCGGAGTGGCTTCCCGCTGACCGCGGCCGATCAGCTCACTTTCGACAAGTGGCTCGCGGCGCGCGCGCACGAGCGCGGCCTGGCGGTGGGCCTGAAGAACACGCTCGACCTGGCGGCCGAGCTCGAGCCGCACTTCGACTTCGCGATCCTGGAGCAGTGCTTCCAGTACCGCGAGTGCGGGCTCGTCGCGCCGTTCATCGAGAGCCGCAAGAGCGTGGTCGATATCGAGTACAAGCTCAGCCGCGGCCAGTTCTGCGCCAGAGCTGCGGACCTGGGGATCGTCGCCATGCGCAAGCGGCTCAACCTGGACGCGTGGCGCAGGGCGTGCCCATAGAAGCGTGCCTGTAAGGGTGTGCCGGTTAGGGGTATGCCGGTAGACGAGGTCCCAAGTCGGGGTCGCTGCTAGACTGCGCCCTTCGGCGGCGCGGGAGCCCGTGAGTTCTCGCCCACAGAAAGCGGCGGAGGAGTTGTTGCCCGACGGCGGCGTCGGTCCCGTGAGGCCGGCACGCAGCCACATGCGACTCACGCACGGCGGAGTCGGTCAGGGCACCGGACTAACTTGCTCGCTCCTCGTTCCCAGCAATTTCAGGGCGGGGCGCTAGCCATGCCTGCGACGGTCATCTGCGGCCTGCAATGGGGCGACGAGGGCAAGGGCAAGGCGACCGACCTGCTGGCTGGGGCCGTCTCGGTCGTCGTGCGCTACCAGGGCGGCGACAACGCCGGCCACACAGTCGTCGTCGGCGACGAGGTCTTCAAGCTCCACCTAATCCCGAGCGGTGTGCTGCACGCGCACATCACGCCGATCATCGGCCCGGGCGTGGTCGTCAACCCACGGACGCTGCTCAGCGAGATACAGATGCTCAACGAGCGCGGCATCGCCACCGACAAGCTGCGGGTGAGCAGCGCGGCGCACGTGATCATGCCCTACCACGTGGCCCTGGATACGGCCCGAGAGGGCGCCGCCGCGGATGGCGGCATCGGCACGACCAAGCGCGGCATTGGGCCGGCATATGGGGATCGGGCGGCGCGCGTGGGAGTGCGCATGGGCGACCTGCTCGAGCCCGAGCTGCTGCGCGAGCGGCTGGCCGCGGCGGTGGGCGAGAAGAACGCGCTGCTGGTCGGTGCCTACGGTGCTCCGCCGGTCGAACTCGAGGCACTGTATGCCGAGGCAGTTGGCTGGGGCGAGCAGCTGGCCGTCAAGATCACCGACACGACGGCCCTGGTCCAGCGCGCCCTGGCGGATGGCGAGCACATGCTGCTCGAGGGCGCGCAGGGGACGATGCTCGACCTGGACCATGGCACCTACCCGTACGTGACCTCGTCCAACCCGGTCGCGGGGGGCGCCTGCACGGGCAGCGGTGTCGGGCCGCTGCAGATCGACGAGGTCCTGGGGATCCTGAAGGCGTACTCGACGCGCGTTGGCGCGGGGCCACTGCCGACCGAGCTAAAGGATGCCGTGGGCGACCATCTGACCGAGGTCGGACGCGAATACGGCACGACCACGGGCCGGCGACGGCGCTCTGGCTGGCTCGATGCGATGCCGTTGCGTTACGCCGTGCAGGTCAACAGCGCGAGCTCGCTCATGTTGAACAAGCTCGACATCCTGACCGGCCTGGCGCAGCTCAAGATGTGCGTCGCGTACCGGGTTGACGGGCGGCTCGTCGATTCGTGGCCGCTGCCCCTCGCGCAGCTGGAGCGCGCGGAGCCCGTATACGAGACGTTCGACGGCTGGACCGAGAACCTGGGCGGCGTGCGCTCGATCGCCGAGCTGCCGAAGGCCACGCGGCGCTACATGGCGGCCATCGAGGAGCGCGCCGGCGCGCCGATTTCAGTGGTCAGCCTGGGACCCGAGCGCAACCAGACGATCCGCGTGGACGGGCCGCGGCCGGTGCGGAGCGCGGCGTGAGGGGCAGTGGCGTGAGGGGGAGTGGCGTGAGGGGAGTGGCTTGAGCGGGCTGACCGTCCTGGTAGTCGGCGCGGGGGCGCGGCAGCACGCGCTGTGCTGGCGGTTGGCCGCCGAAGCTGGCGTGGGTCACATCATCGTCGCGCCGGGCAACCCGCTGATCCACGATGTCGCGGAAATGCGGGCGGACGTCGATGGCGAGGACGTTGGCGCGATAGTCGCGCTGGCCGTCGCGGAGCACGTCGACCTGGTCGTCGTGGGGCCAGAGGATCCGCTGGTCGGCGGACTCGCTGACCGGCTGGCCGACGTTGGCATCGCCTGCTTTGGGCCAAGCGCCGCGGCGGCGCGGCTCGAAGGCAGCAAGGCTTTCGCCCGCGAGGTGTGCCGCGCGGCGGGCGTGAGCATGGCGCGCGGCCGCGCTTTCACTGACAGCCGCTCGGCGATCGAGTTCGCGGCGACCCTCGACGCGCCGCTCGTCGTCAAGGCCGACGGCCTGGCGGGGGGCAAGGGCGTCACGATCGCCGCCAGCCTGGGCGAGGCCGAGCGCGCGATCCGCGAGTCGCTCGAGAGCGGCCGGTTTGGCGGCGCAGGCGCGATGGTCGTCGTTGAGCAGTACCTGAGCGGACGCGAGGCGAGCGTCTTTGCGCTGTGCGATGGCACGTCGTACGCGCTGCTGCCGGCGGCGCGCGACCACAAGCGTGCCTTCGACCTGGACGGGGGGCCGAACACCGGCGGTATGGGCGCGTTCTCGCCCGTTCCCGAGCTCGACGACGCGGCCCTGAGCGCCATTGGCGAGATGATCGTGGCGCCGGTCCTGCGCGAGATGGAGGGGCGTGGCGCGCCGTTCCGTGGCGTGCTCTTCTGCGGCCTGATGCTGACATCGGACGGCCCGCGCGTGCTCGAGTTCAACATCCGCTTCGGCGATCCGGAGGCGCAGGCGATCCTGCCGCGCGTCGATGTCCCGCTGGCCCAGCTCATGCTCGAATGCGCGACCGGCCGACTCACGGCTTCGGGCGTGCTTCCGGTGCACCCGCTGGCCACGGTCGCGCTAGTGCTGGCCGCCGACGGGTACCCGGAAACGGCGCGTCGCGGCGACGTGATCCGCGGGATCGAGGCCGCGCGGGCTGGCGGGGCGCTGGTATTCGGCGCCGGGGTGGCGCGGGACGATGATGGCGAGCTCGTGACCGCCGGCGGCCGCGTCCTGACGGTCGTCGGCACGGGTGCGGACGTCGCCGCGGCGGCCGATGCTGCGTACGCCGCGGCTGACCTGATCGATTACGCCGCCAAGTGGTCGCGCCGCGACATCGGCCGAGCGCTCGAAGCGTCGGCGGTGGCCGGGCCGGGAGTGGCATTTTGATCGCGCGCTACACGCTGCCGGAGATGGGCGCGCTGTGGACGGACCAGGCGCGCTTCGAGCACATGCTGCGCGTCGAGCTCGCCGCGCTGCGCGCAGTAGAGCGCCACGGCCTGGTGCCGGCCGGAACGACGCAGGCGGTCGCGGCGACGGCAAGGGTCGACGTTGAGCGCATTGCCGAGCTCGAGCAAGCCACCGACCACGACGTCATCGCCTTCGTCAGCCAGGTTGCGGAAAGCTGCGGACCGGAGGGTCGATACCTGCACTTTGGCCTGACGTCATCCGACGTGGTCGACACCGCGCTCGCGCTGCAGTGCCGCGCAGCCGCAGAACTGATCGACGCTGCGCTCGCGGGCCTGATCGACGCAGTCACGGCCAAGGCGCGCGAGCACGCGGCCACGGTGATGATGGGCCGCACTCACTCGGTCCATGCCGAGCCGATCACGTTCGGCCTGAAGCTCGCGTCGTGGGCGTTCGAGCTGGCCCGCGGCCGGCGCCGGATCGCGGCCGCGGCCGAAGACATCGCCGTGGGCAAGCTGAGCGGCGCGGTCGGGACGTACAGCCAGCTCGGGCCGGAGATCGAGGCCGAGGTCATGGCTGAGCTCGGGTTGGGCATGGAGCCTGCCGCGACCCAGGTGGTCGCGCGCGATCGCCACGCCGCGTTCCTCGCTGCCATCGCCGTCTGCGCCGGCTCGATCGAGCGTGCCGCAACAGAGGTGCGCAACCTCCAGCACACGGAGATCGCCGAGCTGCAGGAGCCGTTCCGCGCAGGGCAAAAGGGCTCGAGCGCGATGCCCCACAAGCGCAACCCCATCACCTCGGAGCGGCTTGCCGGTTTGGCGCGCCTAATCCGCGGCTACGCCGGGGCGGGTCTCGAGGACGAGGCGCTGTGGCACGAGCGCGACATCGCCCATTCATCCGTGGAGCGCGTCGCACTGCCCGGGGCGACAACGCTGCTGCACTACATGTGCGTGCGCATGACGCGCATCGTCGAAGGCCTCATCGTGCGGCCAGAGCGGATGCGCGAGAACCTCGAGCGCGGCCTGGGTCTCTTCGCGAGCAGCCGGCTGCTGACCGCGCTCGTCGAGCAGGGCGGCCTCGCGCGCGAGGACGCCTACGCGATCGTCCAGCGGGCCGCGCTGAAGGCCGCGGACGAGCGGCGCCAGCTGCGCGAGCTCATCGAGGCGGACTCCGACGTGACGGGCAGGTTGTCGGCCGACCAGGTCGCAGCCTGTTTTGACATAGATCACCTGCTGCGCAATGTGGAAACGGTCATCGACCGACTGAAAGGGGAGGCTGCTCATGTCGCTGGCTGAGGTCGCACCGGGCTTCGTTCGATCGGGCAAGGTGCGCGACATCTATGCGCTCGGCGATGCGCGCCTGCTATTGGTGGCCTCGGACCGGATCAGCGCGTTCGACGTCGTGTTGCCAACGCCCATTCCCGACAAGGGCCGCGTCCTGACCGGCCTCGCGCGGTACTGGTTCCGCGAGACCGAGCGCGCGGGGATCATGTCCAACCACCTGCTCTCGACCTCAGTCGAGGGCCTGCCCGGCGAGTTCGCCGCCGCCGCGGACGAATTGCGCGGCCGCTCCATGGTCTGCCGCCGCGCGACCGTCTTGCCGGTGGAGCTGATCGTGCGCGGCTACCTGGCGGGGAGCGGCTGGAAGGACTACGGCAAGACCGGCGCGGTATGCGGCATCCCGCTGCCCGCCGGCCTGCGTGAGTCCGATCGCCTGCCCGAGCCAATCTTCACGCCGTCGACCAAGGCGGAGGTCGGCCACGACGAGAACATCTCGTTCGACCAGATGGTCGCGCTGGTCGGCCCGGCGCGGGCAGAGGAGGCGCGCGCCAAGGCGCTCGCTCTCTACAATTTCGCTGCGCAGACCGCTGAGCCGGCGGGCATCATCGTCGCCGACACCAAGTTCGAGTTCGGCATCGTCGACGACGGCCCGATGATCCTCATCGACGAGCTGCTCACGCCCGATTCGTCGCGGTTCTGGGATGCATCCACCTACGAGCCCGGCCGCGCGCAGGACTCGTTCGACAAGCAGTACGTGCGCGACTACCTCGAGACGCTGGACTGGGGCAAGACCTACCCGGGACCAGAGCTGCCGGCAGAAGTCGTGGCCGGGACGCGGCGGCGCTACGCCGAGGCGTTCGAGCGCATCACCGGCGGCTCGTTCGAGCGCTACCTTGCAGATGACGTGATCGCATGAGCGCCGCTTACCGCTTCAGCGTCTCGATCATGCCCCGCGACGGCATCCTCGACCCGGCCGGACGCGCCGTGGAAGCCGCGCTGCCCCAGCTTCACGCGGAGAACGTGCATGCCGTGCGGGTCGGAAGGCGAGTGGAGCTGACGGTGGAGGCCGACTCGGCCGAAGG
>DATBRX010000021.1:0-7438 GCA_036560085.1 Candidatus Limnocylindrales bacterium | reverse complement strand
AATCCTGTTGGGCGCAGCCAGCTCGAGCGTACCCTCGACCCAATAGAGATAGGTTGTGTCTTCGCCGACGCAAACCGTCTCGCCCGCGATGTCGTCGATGGATGCGAAGCCTGAGCCCTCGAGGACTGCAACCTGGGCGGGCGTGAAGTAGTACGGCTGCGTAAAGTCGAAGAGCTGCTCGCGATCGCAGCACACGGTGATCGAGCCGACGCTCATGTCCCACCGGCCGGACCAGCTGCCAGCGATGACCGTGTCCCACATCTGCGCGCTCCACTCCGCATCGACACCGAGACGGCTGGCGATTTCCTCGCCAACGTCGATATCGAAGCCCTCGTAGCCACCGCTCGGGGTAACCGAGGACTGTGGCGCGTAGTCCGCGTCCGTGGAAATCACGATCTTGCCGGCGGCGCAAATCGTGGCCAGCAGATCGCCTTCCGATCCCGCGGGGAGGTTGTCGCATACCGCGGTGGACGCGGCGCTAGGTGCCGATGTGGGTGTGGGTACCGGTGTGGGGGACGCTGCCGGGCCCGCACAGGCCGCCGCGAAGATGAGAGTTGCCGCAACTATGAATGCGGCTCGCCGGGGAATCATCAGTGGCCTCCTCAAAAGTCGTTGCTCGAACGCGCAGACTCCCTCGCCTGGATGCGTCCGTACACTCTACGGCCATGAGTGGGGCGGTGCCAGACCAAAGTCGTGCGATTCCGCTGGCCCAGGCATCAACTCTGCCGGCGCGCTACTACCTCGAGCCGGGCTACCTGGAACGCGAGAAGGAGCAGGTGTTCGGTCGCACGTGGCAGCTCGTGGCGCGCCACGAGGACCTGGCTCGGCCGGGCGACTTCGTGCCCACCACGATCCTCGATGAGCCCATCGTCATCACCCACGGTACCGACGGTGTGCTGCGCGGCTTCTACAACGTGTGCCGCCACCGCGCCGGCCAGGTCGCGCTCTCAAAGGGCAACCGCCGGTCACTGCAGTGCCGCTACCACGGCTGGACGTACGGCCTCGATGGGACGCTGCGCGCCTGCCCGGAGATGGAAGAGACGGAGGACTTCCGCAAGGAGGACTTCGGCCTTACGCCGGTCCGCGTCGAGCGTTGGGGGCCATTCGTGTTCGCGAACCTGGACGACGCGGCGCCGCCGCTCAGCGAGGTCCTGGGCGCTATCCCGGACGAGGTGGCGCGTGCCGGCTTTGAGGTCGATCACATGCGCCTCGTCGAACGACGCGAATACCTGATCGAGTGCAACTGGAAGGTCTACGTCGACAACTACCTCGAGGGCTATCACCTGCCGATCGCCCACCCCGACCTGTTCCGCGAGCTCGACTACGACGCCTACCGGGTCGAGACGCAGCGCTACTACTCCAAGCAGCACGCCCCTATCCGTGAGCTGAAGGAAGGCCAGGAGATCGGCCGCGACCGACGCTTCGTGCGCACCGCGGACGGCGAGGAGGACGCCCTCTACTACTGGCTCTTTCCGAACACGATGTTCAACATCTACCCCGACAACATGTCGTCCAACGTCATCTTGCCGGTGGGCCACGACCGGACGCTGACGATCTTCGAGTGGTTCTTCGCGGAGCCTGGTTCAGGCGCGGGCTGGGAGTCGATGCAGCAGGGCATCGCCTTTTCTGACCAGATCCAGCAGGAGGACATCGTGCTGTGCGAGCAGGTCCAGCGCGGCCTGCGCTCGCGCGCCTACGACACGGGCCGCTTCAGCGCCAAGCGCGAGAACGGCGTCTACCACTTCCAGTCGCTCGTCCGGGAATTCCTCGGGGAGGACAGTCAGTAGGTTGTAGGCCGCTCAGTGAGAAGGTCGGCGACGCCCCACACGACGATCAGCAGGCCCAGCCCTGAGATCCACATGCCCGGCGCCTCCATTGGCAGGCCAAGGCTGGCAAAGCGGCTGATCTCGAAGATGCGGAACAGGAACGCGCCCACGGCCATCAGTGCCAGGAGGACGTACGAGGCGGGCCGGTCGAGCGCCGAGTCGCCGTCGCGCGCCGCGTAGGGCAGGACGACGACGGCGATCAGTGCCAGCACGGCGAGGAAGATGATGATCCCGGCGCCCTCGAGGCCGTTACCGGAGAGCGCGTCCTGGCCGGTCAGTGGCCGCGTCCACCACGACGGGATGATGCCCGCGAGAGCTACCAGCGCGCCGATCACGACCAGGAACCGGCCGCGCCCCAGCGCGCGGCGAGTCATCCGGGTTCGTACAGCTCGCGCCGCAGCACGCCGATGAACGGCACATTGCGGTAGTACTCGCCGAAGTCGAGGCCGTAGCCGACCACGAACTCATCGGGGATGACAAAGCCCGTGTAGTCGATCGGGATCTCGACCAGGCGCCGCGCCGGCTTGTCGAGCAGCGCGCAGATGCGCAGGCTGTTGGGCCCCTTGCCGCGCAGGTAGCGCAGCAGGTAGTTGAGCGTCAGCCCGGTGTCGATGATGTCCTCCACGATCAGGACGTCCTTGCCGGCGATGGTCGAGGAGAGGTCCTTCAGGATGCGCACGAGGCCCGACGATTCGGTCGTCGCCCCGCCGTACGAGCTGACCTCCATGAGATCGATCTGAACGGGAATCTGGATGGCCCGCATGAGATCAGCCATGAACGGCAACGAGCCTTTGAGGACGCTGACGAGGGTGACCGACTTACCGGCATAGTCGGCCGATATCTGGCTGCCCAGCTCGCGCACCTTGGCCCTGATCTGCTCTTCGGTGATGAGCACTTCGCCGATGTCGGTGCGGAGATCCGGGACGCGCAACTCAGTGGTCATCTATGGGTGAAGGCTAGCGCGGGTCAGGCCGCACTGCGCGCGGCGAGGTATGCCCGCCGGCCACGCCGTCGGCGCGAGCCGCGGGAGACGCGCGGTCGTGATGGGCGCGCCACCACCGCGGGCCCTGCGTGGGTTTGCAGCGCGACATCTTCGAGCTCAAGCTCCGGCACGGGAGCAGGCCCGGGCATGATCTGACCCTCGAGACCAGACAGCGACGCGACCAGGTCCACCCGGCCGTACTTGAGCATCAGGGCGCGGAAATCCTTGCCGTAGAAGAGCTTCACGCGAACGTCCGGGTACAGCTCGCGCAGCCGGCGCAGCTTGCGGTTCTTGCGTCGCACCAGGCTCTGCTTGAGCGTGGTCAGCTCGACGTACAGCTCCAGCTCGGGCAGGTAGAAGTCGGGCGAGAAGGACTCGATTACCTTGCCGTCGGGGTTCCACTGGATGGGGAAGGTGCGTGGCTCGTACTGCCAGGCAACGCCGTAGTAGTCGAGGATCCGCGCCAGCTCGGCTTCGCTGGCGTGGGCAAACCTTGGTGCTGAGGTCACCGGCGCTCGGCACCATCCGTTCTCTGTCCGCCGGAACCGGCAGTGCCGGTCTGGAGCAGCTCGTCCACGCTGCCCCGGTAGCGGTTCAGGAACTCGTGCATCTCGAGCACGTCGTCGGCGGTCACGGGCGCGGCCCCGCGCGGCAACGGCTCGCCCAGGTGTTCGATCTCGTCCTCGCCGACGACATCGGAAACCTCGATCGTGAAGTCGCTGTCATCAACCTCGACCGTCACGATGGCGACGGTGTGGCTGCCGCAGCGCGAACAGTCAAGGTCGACGAAGAAGAGCCCCTCGCGCTCGGCCAGGAGGCGCATCTTGCTGCCGCGGTAGCGCCGACCGCAGGCCGGGCAGATGAAGGTCGTGAGTTGCGTCCGCAGCCAGTCCGGGCTGTCCATCTGCTGCGAGTCTAGCCCCAAAGACGCTCCGACGAGTGCTGTCAGCGTCGCATCTGACTTATACTCCCTACCAGTATGAGTACACCGCGTTCCGGACAGAGCGCAGCATCGTCCGGCCAACCCTCGCGCCACAGTTACACCAAGGACCGCGCCCAGCTGCTGCGTCGCCTGTCGCGCATGGAAGGCCAGATCCGTGGCGTCGCGCGGATGATCGAGCGCGAGGAATACTGCATCGACATCCTGCAGCAGACGGCCGCATTGCGCGCGGCTGTTGATGCGGTCTCGTTGCTGCTGATGGAGGACCATGTTGCCGGCTGCCTGGCCACGGCGGTGAAGACCGGCAAGGCCGACGCTTACACCGAAGAGGTGATGGAGGTCGTGCGCCGCTCAATGGGCCGGCCGATTCGCGCCAAGGCGACTGATTAGCCGCCAAAACGAGTTCCCGCAACGCGTTCGCCATGCGCGACCATGATTCGGTGCCCGTGAATGAGAGGCGCTGCGCTTCACAGTTCGCGCATGGGTAGAGGAATTCTCGCGTTCGTCGTTGTGCTGATCCTCACCGGCTCGCTCGGCTGGGCCGTCGTGTCGTGTCTGGGGGTCCAGCTCTTCTAGTCGTCGGTCTCCAAATCGTGCGATCGACCGTCCACATTCGAGTACCGCGCCCGCGCGTTTTCTCCACAGATGCGCGGACTCCCCGACAACTAGTGGAAAAGGCCGTTGACGCGCCGCTCACGCGATGGCGACACTGCGCGCCTTGCATCACTGGCGCGTCCTAGCGGGGAGGCGCACCAGACCGAGTACGGTAACCACGACGACCCGGCGGCCGATGAAAGTCGGTCGGACGAGCCGGACGACGAGGGAAAACTGAAAGGCCGGTGGTGCCAGAACGTCAGGCCGCGGGGAGCGGGGACAGCACAACGGCTCAGGAGCGTTCGGGCATGGACGCTCGTGATCGGTCCTCGCTCCCGCGGCGTGCCTCTCCCCCTCGACGAGCCGCGCTCCCACAGGCGGTCGACGCGACGGCCGAGCTCGACCCGATCTTCAGCGAGGTGGTCGAGCACGGGCTGGAGGAGCTGGGCCTGACGCTGGACGTCGCGGCGCGCGACGCGATCGCGGGCCACGTGCGCCTGCTGCTCGCCTGGAACGAGCACATCAACCTGTCCGGTCTGCGCACCGCTGAACAGATCGCGCGCGGGCACGTACTCGACGCGCTGCTCGCGGTCGGGGTGCTCCGCGATCTCACGGGCGACAGGCCGCGACTGCTGGACCTGGGCAGCGGCGGCGGCTTCCCCGGCCTGCCACTCGCGATCGCGCTGCCAACGGGCCGGACGGCGCTCGTCGATTCGATCGGCAAGAAGGCCGCGTTTCTCAGGGTTGCCGCGGCCGCCGTCACGGCCGTGGCCCAGGTGGATGTGCTTGCAGAGCGCGCCGAGGATCTGGCTGAGGAGCACGTCCACCGCGGGGCATGGGACGTCGTCACGGCGCGCGCCGTTGGCTCCGTCGCCGAGGTGGCGGAGCTGGGCCTGCCGCTGGTGAAGGTCGGCGGTCACGTGGTGGCCTGGAAATCGGCCGGTACGGTCGAGCCGGCTGCAACGCTCAAGTCGGAGGTTGCCGATGCCGCCCGGCTCATCCGATCAACCGGCGGTGACAGGCCGCGCATCGTCGCGCTGCCGGCCGCGGCAAGAATCGGCCTGCCCGGTCGGTGTCTCGTCGTGATCGACAAGGTCAGGCCAACCCCGGACGGCTACCCACGCGTGCCAGGCGAGCGGCGGCGCCGCCCGCTAGGCTGATTCATCCATGCGAATTGCCGTGCTCTCGGATATCCACGGCAACCTGCCCGCACTCGAAGCCGTGCTCGCCGCGCTCAAGCCCTACGACGCCGTGTGGGAGTTGGGCGACATCGTCGGCTATGGCCCGCAACCCGACGAGGTCGTGGCGCTCCTGACCGCCGAGGGCGCCACGGGCGTGCGCGGCAATCACGACTCCGCGGCGATCGGCCTGCTCGACACCGACGCGTTCAACGACGACGCGCGCACAGCGGTTGAGTGGACGGCCGATCGAATCGAACCACGGACGCGCGACTGGCTGGCGGCGCTGCCGCTGACCAGCACCGATGGGCCATTCACGCTCGTCCATGGCAGCCCGCGCGACCCGACCTGGGAGTACGTCTACAGCGCCGGCGTGGCGCGCGCCAACATGCCCCTGTTCGAGACGGCGTACTGCCTGGTCGGCCACACCCACGTGCCGCTCGTCTTTCGCCAGCGCGGCAGCAAGGTCGAGGGCGTGGGCGTCCGGGAGGGCACCCCTCTTGCGCTCGGCAGTGAGCGGCTCGTAATCAATCCGGGCAGCGTAGGCCAGCCGCGCGACGGCGACCCGCGCGCGTCGGCGCTGCTCGTGGATACGGATGCCGCGTCGCTGGAGTGGCACCGCGTCGACTACGACATCGGCCAGGTCCAGGAGCTGATGGAGCGAGCCGGTCTCCCGCGTAGGCTCAGCGCGCGGCTACAGTTCGGCCTCTAGATGAGCAGCGACAAGCCCTGGCTGCACGGCCGCAAACCGGGCGACCGCCGTGTCCGCATCGAGCGCCCCCACGCCGAGTTCTTCCGCTACGCGGCACCCGGCCAGTTCGTCGCGCGTGAGGCCGCGTCACGCCCCAGGACGGCACTTGGCCGCTTCATCGAGCGCGGCCGCCACGCGCTGCTGGGCCGGCCCCTTTCGATCCACGAGGAGATGGACCAGCGGCTCTCAAAGAAGAAGGCGCTGGCGATATTCAGCTCCGACGCCATCAGCTCGTCGGCATACGCCACCGAGGAGATCCTGCGCGTCCTCGTACTCGCCGGCGCCGGCGCGCTCCTGCTCAGCCTGCCTATCGCGATGGGCATCGCGCTGCTCTTGGCTGTTGTGGCGATCAGCTACCGCCAGGAGATCTACGCCTATCCATCGGGTGGCGGCGATTACGCCGTCGCGCGGGCCAACCTGCCGGGCATCTTCGCGCTCGTCGTGGCGGGCGCGCTCCTGGTCGACTACGTGATGACGGTTGCGGTGTCGACCTCGTCGGCCGTCGAGCAGGTGATCTCGGCACTGCCCGGCCTCGCCGACATCCGCGTGGAGATCGCCGCGGTCGCGATCCTGCTGATCATGTTGGGCAACCTGCGCGGGCTGCGCGAGTCGGGCAACATCTTCGCCGTCCCGACCTACATCTTCGTCTTCTCCACGCTGGCGATCATCGCCATCGGCGTCTTCCGCATCGTCGTCCTAGGCGAGAGCGCGAAGCCGCCCGAGCCGCTACCCGGCGCCGCGGATCCACTCCAGCTGGTCGGCATTGTGCTGATCATCAAGGCCTTCGCGTCGGGCTCCGTGGCGCTGACGGGCACAGAGGCGATCGCCAACGGCGTGCCGTCGTTCAAACCGCCGGAGGCGCGCAACGCCGCCACCACGCTGCTCGTCATGGCCGTGCTGCTCGGCGTGCTGTTCATTGGCCTCACGTTCGTCGCCGACTCGTTCGGGATCGTGCCCGTCGACCACCCGGCCGTAAAGACCGTGATCAGCCAGGTAGCGGCCAAGATCTACGGCGACAACACGCTGCTGTTCTACCTCTACCAGGCGTTCACGGCGCTGATCCTCTTCCTGGCCGCGAACACGTCTTTCAACGCCTTCCCGCGCCTGGCCGCCATCCTGGCGCGCGACGGTTTCATGCCGCGCGTCTTCTCGTTCCGCGGCGACCGC
>DATBRX010000020.1:0-10948 GCA_036560085.1 Candidatus Limnocylindrales bacterium | reverse complement strand
CAGGGCCCCTTCGATGTGCTCCTGGTCGAGGGCTCGATCAGCACCCCCGAGCAGGCGCACGAGATCGTCCAGCTGCGCCGCGAGGCAACGATGCTCGTCACGATCGGCGCCTGCGCCACGACCGGTGGCATCCAGGCGCTGCGCAACCTGGGCGATCACGACGCGTTCCGGAACGCGGTCTATCCCAGGCCCGAATTCATTTCCTCGCTCGCCACGTCGTCTCCGGTATCGGAGCACGTCGCGGTTGACGCCGAGCTGGTGGGCTGCCCGATCAGCGGCGCGCAGCTGCTCGAGCTGTTGACCGCGCTGACCACCGGACGGCGGCCGCAGCTACCCGACGAGGCGGTGTGCGCGGTGTGCAAGCGGCTGGGCAACCCGTGCATCCTGGTCGCGACCGGTGAGCCGTGCCTGGGCCCGGTGACGCGCACCGGCTGCGGCGCCCTGTGCCCGTCCTTTGGCCGCGGCTGCTACGGCTGCTTCGGTCCCAAGGAGGCCGCCAACACGGTCTCGCTCGCGGCGTGGTTCGGCGCGCTGGGACGGAGTGACGAGCAGGTTGCGCGCGAGTTCGCCAAGTTCAACGTCAATGCGCCGCCGTTCCGCGCGATCGTGGAGGCGAAGCGATGACGCACGGCATGGCGCACGACCCGGCGCACGACGCCGCGCCCGGTGAACACGTCTTTGACGTGGGGATGCTGACGCGCGTCGAGGGCGAGGGCTCGCTCACGTTGCGCGTCCGCGACGGCGCGGTTGTCCAGGCGCAGCTGGGCATCTTCGAGGCGCCGCGCTACTTCGAGCGCCTGGTCGTTGGCCGCACGCCGGACGAGGTGATCGACATCGTGGCGCGCATCTGCGGCATCTGCCCGGTCGCGTACCAGATGAGCGCCGTGCACGCGTTCGAGGCACTGTTCGGTGTCCAGGTCGATCCCGGGGTGCGCGCGCTGCGCCGGCTCTTCTACTGCGGCGAGTGGATCGAAAGCCACGCGCTGCACATCTACCTGCTGCACGCGCCCGACTTCCTGGGCTACCCGTCAGCGATCGAGCTGGCGCGCGACCATCGCGCGGTCGTCGAACGCGCGCTGGCCATGAAGCGCACCGGCAACGCGCTCGTCGCGCGGCTGGGCGCGCGGCCCATCCACCCGCTGACGGTCCGCGTTGGCGGTTGGTCGCGCATACCCACGCGCAAAGAGCTGCTGGCACTCCGGCCGGCGCTGGACGAGGCCCTGGCCACTGCCCAGGCAACGGTCGACTTCGTGACGACGCTCTCGGCGCCCGACTTCATGCGCGAACCGCGCCTCGTCTCACTGCGTCATCCCGACGAGTACCCGATGAACGAGGGCCGGATCGTCTCCACCGACGGCCTGGACATAGCCCTCGGCTCGTGGCGCGAGGCGTTCGCCGAAGACCAGGTCGCGTGGTCGAACGCGCTCCAGGCGCGCACCCACGCGGGCGAGGTGTACCTGCTGGGTCCGTCGTCGCGCGTCACGCTCAACGCCGCGCGGCTCCATCCGCTCGCGGCAGACGCCCTGGCGCGCACCGGGCTCGCCGAGCAGATCCGCGTCAACCCGTACTGGAGCATCGCGGCGCGCGCGGTCGAGCTCGTCCACGCCACGGCGGAGGCGATCGACATCATCGACAGTTACGTCGCGCCGGACCGCGCCTTCACACCGTGGGAGCCGCGCGCCGGGTCGGCTGGCTGGGCGACTGAAGCGCCGCGCGGCCTGCTCTTCCACCACTACGAGATCGACGAGCGCGGCCTGGTCAGTGCGGCTCAGATCGTGCCGCCCACCAGCCAGAACCAGGCCGCCATCGAGGCCGATCTGACCGCCTTCGCCCCATCCGTCCTGGCGCTGCCCCACGCCGAGGCGACGTTGCGGCTGGAGCAGCTCATCCGCTCATACGACCCATGCATCTCGTGCGCCACGCACTTCCTCGATCTGCGCATCGAGACGGCCGACCGATGACCACGGAGCCTCCTGCAGGAGTCTGGCTGCTGGCCTGCGGCAACCCCGATCGGCGCGACGACGGCGCGGCCCTCGTGGCGACGCGCGGCCTGGCGGCGACCGAGTGCGGCCAGCTCGACATCGACGACCTCCTTCGCGCGCCAGCCGGTGTGCCGATCGTCATCTGCGATGCCGCCGCGGGAGTTGCGCCGGGCCTGGTCGTGACCAAGACCTTCGACGAGCTGCTCGCCAACCCGCGCGGCCCGTCGCCGCACAGCAGCCACGCCCTGCCCATCGACCAGGTCATCGGGGTTGCCCGCGCGCTGTCGAACAAACCCATCGACGGGCTCTTCGTGGGCGTCGGCGGTGCCGACTTCGGCTTTGGCCGCGGCCTGTCGCCTTCCGTTGAGGCGGCCCTGCCACAGTTCCGCGCGGCCATCGAAAGCCTGGTCTGACCAGATGTGCCTCGACTTTCCCGGCCGCGTCGTCGCACGGACGGGCGACTCCGTGACCGTCGAGAGCGACGGCCGGCACCGGAAGGCATCAACGCTGCTGTATCCCGACCTGGTCGTCGGTGACTGGGTCTACATCGCCGCCGGCACCGTCGTCGAAGTGCTGGACGACGCCTCCGCCAAACAGATCACCCATGAAATCGCAATAGCACGAGGGGTAACACCGTGAACCGGACAACAAAAGGCATCGCCTTCGCCCTCGCTACGGCGCTCATCAGCGGCGTGGCCATCTTCGTCAACTCGTACGCCGTCAAGGAGATCACCGACGCGGCCGTGTTCACGACGCTCAAGAACGGCGTCGCCGCGCTCGCGCTCATCGGCCTGACCGTCCTCGCGACGCGCGGCCGCCGATCGCTGCCGGCTGGCGCGCGGACGTGGTCGGGCATGACGATCGTCGGCATCTTTGGTGGCGGAGTCGCGTTCCTGCTCTTCTTCAGCGGCCTCGCGATGGCGAGCGCGCCATCCGCCGCGTTCATCCACAAGACGCTCTTTGTCTGGGTGGCAATGCTGGCCGTGCCCTTCCTTGGGGAGCGCCTCGGTCTCATCCAGGTTGGCGCGCTGGCCGCGCTGTTCGGCAGCCAGCTCCTCATCACACCGCCCACCGGCGTCACCTGGGGCATGGGCGAGACCCTGATCGCCGCGGCCACGCTCATCTGGGCTGTGGAAATCGTTCTCGCCAAGCGCCTGCTGGCGCGGGTAGACCCGCTGGTGCTGGGTGTCGGCCGGCTGGGCATCGGCTTGATCGTCCTGGTCGGCTATGTGGGCATCACCGGCAAGCTCGGCGCGCTGTTCGCACTCGACGTCACGCAGTGGGTGTGGGTCGTGGGCACTGGTGCCCTGCTGGCGGGCTACGTCGGAACCTGGTTCGCGGCATTGCGGTTCGCACCGGCCAGCGTGGTGGCCAGCGTGCTCGTCCTGGGCGCGCCCATCACGGCCACACTCGCCGCGGTCGCCAACGGTACCCTGCCGCAGGCGCAGCCGCTCGCGGGGTATCTGCTGGCGCTGATCGCCGCCGGGACGGTTGCTCTCGTCGCCACCCGCCGGCCGAAGGCGCAAGCGCTGTCGACATGACGCTGGCTCCGGCGGGCGCGACGCTCCAAGCTGCCGCGCCACCGCGCGTCGCCTCGGCTCCGGTCCCGGGGCCCATCCTGTTCGCGCGCTACGCGTTCGGTCCGAACCGGCTGGGCTACTGCGGGCCGGATGACGCGGCCGAGCTCTTCGGCCAGGCAACGGCCGGTGGCGAGCTGCCCGCTCTGCGCCGGCTGGCCGAGCAGTTCGAGGGCGCCTATCCGTACCTCGAGTTGATCGCGCGCGCGAACGGGCTGCGGGATCCGCTCGACTCCCGGGTGGTCGAGGCGTACTGGCTGGGCAGCGATCTCCTCGAGCGCGTCCGGCCCGGGGATCTGGCGGGCTCGCTCGACGTCCGTTTCCGCAAGCGCATACGCGGCGACGGCTGGCGCTGGCTGGCCGACAAGCCGCGCTCCGGCGCGCTGCCGGTGCACGCCTTCCACGTGCTCGATGTCTTCCCGCGCCTTGGCCTGTTGCGTTCCGGGGCGCTGGACGACGTGGTCAAGGTGATCGACTCGTGCCGCGTTCGTTGGGGACGCGTGCTCGAGCGCGACGGTGACTGGCTGGTCACGTCCGTCATCCCGATGGCGCTTGAAGAGGGCAAGCTGCGCCTTGGCCCACCGCGCGTCGAGACCGTGCGCGGCTGGCAGGACGGCCGTGGCTTCCTGGGCGCAGACGTGGCGCCCAACGACATCATTTCGATCCACTGGGACTGGGCGTGCGAAGTCCTTGACGCGCGTCGCTTGAGCCTGCTGCGCGGCTGGACGTCGCGTGAGCTCGAGATCGCCAACCTGACGATCTAGCGACTCTCTACCCGCCCGCGCTGCGCCACCCTCTGGCGCGCACCATCAGCGCCTGTCACAATCGCCGGCCATGTGGCGCGACGCGCCTGAGCGGAGGAAGCTGCGGTGAATCCGCGAGCGGATTGGACGCTGTACGGCGCAGTCGGCGCGCTGGCGCTTGTCGCCGTCTCGATCCTCCTGCTGCCGATCCTGCTCTTCCAGCCCGGCGCGGCGACGGGGCCGGCCGACCCTAACGCGCCTGTGGTCGGGCCCACTCCGCCCTTCGGTCCCGGCCAACCCGGAGTGCCGCAGGATCCCGGGTCTCTCGACTCTCCGCCTCAGTTCGTGGCCACCGGGGCGCGGCTCACTTGGTATGCCGCGGCGGCGTCGGTCGCCAACAGCCGCTTCTCATGGGTCGAGGAGCCGTGTACCGGTAATAACTGGACTGATCCCAAGACGGGCAAGTGCTACCGCCGCACCGACGAGAGCGGCGAGGGCCAGGGGACCGCGAGCGGCGATGGGCTGTCACAGCTCGACATCGTCGCGCTCGACGGCAGCCGTGCGGCAATCTCGAACACGCTTTACACCTTTTTCCGCGAGAACAACACGCTCATCTGGACGCCCGTTGGCGGCGCCAGTGTCAGCGCGATCGATGTCGATGGAGCGTGGATCCACCCAGCGCGCCTGGCGCAGATCGCCCAGAGCGGCCTGGGCGACCTGCTGGTATTGCGCGGTCGCTACTCACTCGGCACGCAAACCTTCGACGCTTTGTCCGCGGTGAGCGGGCTGGGCACGAGCACTTACTCGTCGTACACCTATGACCTCGCCACCGGCATTCTGTTGTCGGCCAATACCAGCACCGGTGGGATCACGTCGCCGCTCAGCGCGCCGGGCCAGGGTGCGCCGACGAGCAACAGTCAGCTCACGATGGCCCGCTTCGCCGGCTTCCGGACGCGCAACCTGCCGGGCATGACCGCACCCAAGCCAGACTGGGTCAACGGCACTTCGCAGCTGATCTACCAGGGCACGTACAACTTCACGAACCCGGTGGATCCATCGAGCGCCAATCTGACCTATCCGACCCAGGTCACGGTGCAGCTCGGCCAGGGGGGCGCCACCTGGTCATCGTTCACGTCGCGCACTGAGACACCGGCGCTCAACATCAACACCCAGAGCCAGGGCGTCGCCGGTCCAAACGGCCCGTATTGGTACGACCCTGCCTCGCTCGCGGGGATGAGCGCCGGCCAGGTACTGGACCAGGATGGCCTGACCGGCGAGCGAACCACGGTCTCGGCGGTCGGCCAGGATCAGGCGGGCACGGCCGTCGTGAGCATCGACGTTCAACTGCCCGGCAACTTCGCCCGCTTCACGTACGAGCAGTCGACGGGCATGCTGGTCGAGTTCACCATCCAGGCGGCCAACGCTGGGACAACGACGACAGCGCGCCTGGTGGAGCGGCGCTGATGGGCAAAGTGTCGCTAACCCTTCCGAACCACTTGTAACGGCTGCTAGAGTCCCGCCCTGTGAGCAGCGAACCACCGCCGCCTCCGCAATCGCCCGTGGCCCCGCCGCCGCCGGACCCGGCCGTGCAGCCTGCGCTGGCTGCGCCGCCGCCTCCGCCGCCGCCGCCGGGCATTGACGCCGGGGCAAAGGCGCGGGCCCTGTTCTCGCAGCTCGACCCGGCCGGCATTCGGCCGACGGCGATCGTGGCCGGGATCATCATCGCGCTGTACTTCGGGGCCCAGATCGTGAACGCGGTGATCCCCCAGGGCGGCGCCGGCCCCGGCATTCCCGGCCCCGGCGGCCAGGGACCCAGCGGGCCGGGGCCGGTCCCAACGACCGTCCCAGGGCCGACCAACGGTCCGGTTGGACCGGGCCCAACGAGCGCGCCCGCCCAGCCCGGTTCAACTCTCACGCTGGGACCGCTGCGCATCCCGCTCGAGAACGGCTGGACGCCGCAGGAGGTGCCGGACAGCAATGTCATCGTCCGGCTCGTCAAGGGCAACGTCGCGGTCGATCTCTACGGTGCGTCGATCCAGGGCCAGGCTGACGCGGGCGCCGTCTACAACGCCTATCTGACACAGAGCCTCCAGCCTGCCGCGACCGGCTTCAACGCCTCACAGCCCAACCTGCTCCAGATCGGCAATGGGATTCCGGCCGCAAGAGGAACGTACACCGGGGTCTTTGGCCAGAGTCAGATCGAGGGCCAGGTGACGACCATCGTGGTCGGGGCCAACGGCTTCATCTTCGACGCCTGGGGCAGCGCGGGCACCCTGGGCCAGCTCTTGCCGGAAGCCCAGCGAATGATCGACAACCTCCAGGTGGTGCAGTAGCCAGATGAGTGATTCGAGCCCTGAGCGCCGCCAGAACAAGAAGGCGTCCGTCGCGGCCCCGCCGCCCAGCGCACCGACGCCACCCCCGCCGCCGGCAGGTGCAACCATGAACGCCGGTTCGGTCGCCGCGGCTCCGCCGCTACCCCGCTGGGGCGTCCAAACTGGCTTCACCCAGGTTCGCCAGCCCGCGTTCTGGCTGTTCGTCGTCCTGTTCGCGGTGGCCGGGCTGACCATCCTGACCGAGCAGCTTCGTTACCTGCAGTTCTTCCCGTCGGGCTGGATCTTCAGCGTCGCGCTGCTCGCTCTCTACGTCGTACCCGTCGGCATCGCCATCTGGCTGCTCGACCTCTACGAGCGCGAGCCCATCTCGCTCGTGCTCGCGGCGTTCGTATGGGGCGGTGTGATCGCCACCGGACTGGCGGTGACGATCAACACGTCGCTGATCGAGGTGGTGGCCAAGCTATTCGGGCCGAGCTTCGCTCAAACGTGGGGCGTGGCGATCGTGCCGCCGCCGGTCGAGGAGACCCTCAAATACCTGGGCGTGGTGACGATCCTGCTCATTGCCCGCAACGAGATCGATGACGTGCTCGACGGATTCGTGTATGGCGCCGTGGTCGGTCTTGGCTTCGCGGCGGTCGAGAATGTCCAGTACTTCATCCAGGCGGTCGCCAACTCAGGCGGCGCCGATCAGATCGGGCCGGTCCTGGGCATGTTCTTCCTGCGCTCGCTCTTGATCGGTGCCTACATGCACGTGATGTGGACGGGGTTGACGGGCGCCGGCCTGGCCTACTTCGTGACTCGGCTCGATCAGCCTTATCAGCGCCGCCTGATGGTCGCCGTTGGCCTGTTCCTGGCCGGCGTCGTGGCGCACATGCTCTGGAACTCGCCACTGCTGAACGGCCTACTGACAGACATCGGTGGCATCGTCGTCTTCGGCCTGATCAAGGGCCTGCCGTTCCTCGGCTTCCTCATCTTCCTGGTCATCCTGGCGGGACGGCGCGAGCAACGCTGGTTCGCCACCCTGACCCAGGCCGACGTGGGCAGCGACGTGCTCACTCAGCCGGAGCTCAACGAGCTCGGCGGCCTGCGCAGCAGGTGGGCGGCCAGGCGCCGCGTGCGCGCAATCAAGGGCCCGCAGGGAGGCAAGCTGGCCGCTCAGCTGCAACGCGAGCAGATCAACCTGGCGATGATCCGCTCACGCACCGGATCGGATGACGATCCCAGCATGGTGGCGCAGCGCGAGCGCATCCGCACGATCCGCGCCCAGCTGAACGCGCTGCCTGACATCACCGCTGCTCAACCGGTTGCTGCCGCCGTGGCGGCACCCGCCATCGCCGCGCCCGGCGCCTGGACGCCAACGCACGTCGCCCCGCCGACCGGCCTGGCCGCGTGGGAGACGCCCGATCCCAGCCGTCCGCCAATGGTGACTCTCGCCGGAGGGGTGCAGCTCAGCGTCCTGGAGGAGCGCGGAGCATGGGCGCGCGTCATGGGCTCCAACGGGTGGACCGGCTGGGTAGACGGCAGGCTGCTGGCCCGGCTGGGCTGATTCACGAGAGGGTCGTTGCAGCCCTATTGAGTCACGCGCTAGGATTCCGCTGCCGTGTATCGCGGCGGGCCGGCTGAGGGGCCGGCGGCTCGTTGAACTTGGGGGATGGAGTTCACCGTGCAGACACTGATCGTTGACACGTTGAAGGTGTGGCGCGAAGCCGAGCGCGCCCTGGAAGTCGTGCCGCCCGCTGATCCAAAGCACGAGAGGGTGCGCAAGCTCGTGATCGAGCTGCGTTCCCTGTACGCCGATCTGTCGGCGACACAGACCCTTCCACCCGAGGTGATCTCGGGCAAGCGGGCGCGAGTCGAGGAAGCCCGGGAAGAGCTGCGGCATCTGCTGGACGGCGCCTAGACTGCCCGTCTCATGAGCGAGCGGCCGCTTCCCGGCGAAACGTCGAGCGGCGACCATCGCGATCGCGATCACGGTCTGGTCGAGAGCCAGATCCAGGCGATCAACCGCTTCCCGGATCAGAACCCGCACCCCGTGCTGCGCGTGGCCGACGACGGCCAGCTGACCTACGCCAACCTCTCGAGCGCGCCGGTTTTGCGGGCGATGAACGCGGCGGTTGGCCGTACGATGGAGCCGGAGCTGCTGGCACGGCTGCGCGCCGCCGCCAGCGCAGGCGGCTCGATCGAGCTGCGCGACGGCGTGCGCATCTTCGCCATCCTGCCCGTGCCGGTGCCCGAACTGGGGTTCATGAACCTCTACGGCACGGACATCACCGCGGAGAAGGTCGTCGAGCGCTTTCCCAACCAGAATCCAAACCCGGTCTTTCGCGTGGACGACTCGGGCACGCTCATCTACGCCAACGCTGCGAGCCAGCCGCTCATCGAGGCCTTTGGCCTGAAAGTCGGTGATCCGTGGCCAATGGAGATCGCGGCCCGGGTCCTCGCCGCGGCCGACGCGCCCACGCGCGACCTGCTCGAGCTGGAGGCCGACTATCGGACCTACGCCCTGCGTCCCGTGCGCATCCCCGAGTTCGGCTTCATCAACGTCTACGGCACGGACATAACGGCCGAGAAGGTGGTGGCCAAGTTTCCGGGTCAGAACCCGAATCCCGTTCTGCGCACCGATTCCAGCGGCGTCCTGATCTACGCCAACGACGCCAGCGCGCCGATGCGCGCCGCCCTGAAATTCGCCGTCGGCGAGCCGCTGCCGGGCGAGCTCCAGGCCCAGATTACGGCGCGCGTCGCCACGCGTTCACGCGAACCCATCGAGTGCATCGCCGGCGACCAGTTCTACGAGCTGACCGCGGTCGAGATCCCCGAGTTCGGGTTCATCAATCTGTACGGCACCGATGTGACCGCCGCGCGCCAGGTGGCGCGCGCCAAGGAAGAGACCGAGCGGCTGCTGCTGAACATCCTGCCCCCGCCCATCGCCAACCGGCTCCGCTCCGGTGAGCGCGTCATCGCCGATCGTTTCGAGGACGCATCACTACTGATGGCCGACATCGTCGGCTTCACCGAGCTGTCGAGCCGCCTCTCCGCGGACGATCTGGTGGAGATGCTCAACGACATCTTCAGCGTGCTCGACGTCATCGTCGCGCGCTATGAGCTGGAGAAGGTCAAGACGATCGGCGACGCCTACATGGTCATAGGCGGCGTGCCCATCGCCGACCCCAATCATCTCGAGCGTCTCGCCGGCTTTGCGCTGGACATGGCCCTCGCGGTGCGCGAGCTGCAGAGCGGCGACCACGGAGCAATCCGAATGCGCATTGGCATCAACGCCGGGCCAGTGGTCGCGGGCGTCATCGGCCAGAAGCGAACGATCTATGACGTCTGGGGCGACACAGTCAACGTGGCGAGCCGCATGGAATCGCTCGGTGAGCCGGGCCGCATCCAGGTGACGCCGCTCGTCTACGAGCGCCTGAAGGACACGTTCGAATTCGAGCCGCGCGGCCAGGTCGAGGTGAAGGGCAAGGGCCCGATGACCACGTGGTGGCTGACCGGGCGCAGGTAGCCCGCCGCAAGCGTAGGGACGGCCAGACGCTTCAGCGTCAGGCCGTGCCGAGCGCGCAGCAGCGGCCCGGAGGCCGGCTGCGGAGCTGAACGTCGGGGTCCTAATCCTCCGCGATGACGATCAGCTTGTCGTCGCTGCCGAAGGTGACCTGCTCGGCCTTGTCGGGATTCATCGCGACGCCGTAGTTCTTATTCGGATCGTTGGCCTGGCCGAGCAATCGGTAGCCAAAGGCGATCTGGCCGCGCCGCCGGGCCGACTCAACAACGGTGTAGAAGTCGACCGGCGCGCCGAGCTTGACGTAGTCGCCGGCAGGCTTGAGATAGATCTCCGAGCCGTCCTCGTCGAACATGTCATCGAAGATGGGGCGCAGGTCAGGCGTCTCCGCGAGCTGCGACATCATCAGGCTCACGAGCTTGCCGCTGACGATGAAGTCGTCGGCCCGGGTGACCGCGGCAAGCGCCCGATTGCGCACATCGAGCATCTCGCTGACGATCGTGAAGCTCTCGCCCCGATTTGATTCGATGTCGCGCAGGTGGAGCAGGGTCACCAGCGTCTTGGCATCTGCGCGCTGCTCGTCGTAGTCGTCCGAGTACGACATCACCACGACGTGCCCGTAGGCGTCGGACGTGACCTCGTCGAGCACCGCCCGGTCCGTCGTGTCCGCCGCGCGGTAGGTCAGCTCCAGGTTCTTGAGCCGCCGGCCCACGGCCTCGACCTCACCCGCCAGGTCGGTGCCATGGCCCTGCGCGATGACCATCAGCCGCGAACCGGGGGCAACGTACTTGTCGAGCTCGACCAGGAGGCC
>DATBRX010000019.1:0-4745 GCA_036560085.1 Candidatus Limnocylindrales bacterium | reverse complement strand
TCGCGCTTCTGGCGCTCGTTGCGACCCAGCACGCCGAGCAACCCGGGCAACATCGTGCGCCGCAGCTCCGAGTGGTCAATCGAGATGTGGTTCTCGACGCGGATCGTGGCCTTGTCGCCCGCGCCATATCCGAGACGCGCGTGGTCATCCGGGCCGATGAGGGCATTTGACAGCACTTCGTTCAAGCCGCGGCCGGCGAGCACGTCGCGCAACGAGTTGATGTGCTCTGTCGGGATCTCGCGATAGCCGGGCATGACGCTCGCCGGCAGACGCGCGGGCACCGCGTCGTAGCCGATGATGCGCACGACCTCCTCGGCCACGTCCTCCGCGATCGCGATGTCGCGCCGATGCGGCGGCACCACGGCAACCAGCTCCTCGCCCTCCCCTTCCGTTGCGATGCCGATCCGCGACAGCGCGGCGCGCATCTCGTCCGCGCTCGTGTCCGTGCCGAGCAGCCTGTCCACGCGCGCCGGCCTGAAGGCGACTCGGCGCGGCTCTTCGTCGACGGGGTTCGTGTCCACGACGCCAGTCGCGACCCGACCGCCGGCCCACTCGGCCAGCAGCTGAGCGGTCCGGTCGGCGCCAACGCGCGCAAGTCGCGATTCCTGGCCCTTCTCGAAGCGCAGGCTGGCCTCGCTCCGCAGCCCGTAGCGAAACGCTGTGCGCCGGATGGAGACCGGATCGAACACTGCCGATTCGACTATCACCGCGCTCGTCGTCTCGCTCACCTCCGAACCGGCACCACCCATGACGCCGGCAATGCCGATCGCGCCCGTCGCGTCGGCGATGACGAGTGTGTCCGGAGTCAGGCTGCGCTTGACGTGATCGAGCGTCTCGAGCTCTTCCATGTCTCGTGCCGTGCGCACGACGATCTTGCCGCCGGTGACTGACGCCGCATCGAACGTGTGGATGGGCTTGCCCAGCTCGAGCATCACGTAGTTGCTGGCGTCGACTACGTTCGACACGGGGCGCATGCCCGCCGCCGACAGTCGAAGCTGGATGCGGAATGGCGAAGGGCCGACCTTCAGCCCGTCGACATAGCGACCCACGAAGCGCGGGCAAAGCTTGTCATCGGTGACCTCCACGCCCAGGTGGTCGCTCGTGGCGTCACCCGACTCGGGCACGCTGATCTCGGGCCAGCGAACCTGGCCGCCCGTGATGGCGGCAACCTCGCGCGCGAGGCCGATCATCGATAGCGCGTCGCCACGGTTGGGTTTGACGTCGATATCGAGCACGACGTCACCGGCAACATCGGCCAGCGGGCTGCCGAGCCGCGAGTCGGGCGGAAGGATGAGGATCCCCTCGGCATCCGTTGTCAGGCCCAGCTCAGCGCCGGAGCAGAGCATGCCCTGGCTCTCCGTGCCCTGGATGGTCGAGACGCCAATGCGCCGGTCGCCCGGCAGGACGGCGCCCGGCAACGCCACCGGGACGCGCTGCCCGGCTGCGATGTTGTGCGCGCCGCAGACGATCGACAGTGGCTGGTCCTGGCCCGTGACCTTGACCTTGGTGAGATTCAGCCGGTCAGCGCGCGGATGGGGCACGACCTCGAGCAGCTCGCCCACCACGACGCTCGTCCAGTCGTCACCGATGCGCTCGATCGACTGGACCTCCAATCCGAGCAGCGTCAGGCGCTCAGCAAGTCGCTCCGGCGGCAGGTCGAATTCGACGTAGTCACGCAGCCACGACAGCGGGACGCGCATCTAGAAGGCCTCCAGGAAGCGCAGATCGCCCTGGAAGAACACGCGCAGGTCGGAGATGCCGTGACGCAGCATCGCGATGCGGTCCATGCCCATCCCGAACGCGAAGCCCTGGTGGACCTCCGGGTCGACGCCGCCGTTGCGCAGCACCTGGGGATGGACCATGCCCGCGCCCAGGATCGTCAGCCAGCCGGTGCGCTTGCACGCCGCGCAACCGGACCCGCCGCAGATCAGGCAGCCGATATCGAACGCGACGGACGGCTCCGTGAATGGGTAATAGCCGGGACGGAAACGGGTAGCGGTGTTGGGTCCGAACATCGCGCGGGCGAACTCGTCGAGCAGGCCGCGCAATGTCGCGAGGGTCGTGCCCTCGTCGACCATGAGCCCCTCGACCTGGAAGAACTCGAAGCCGTGGCTGGCGTCGACCGCCTCGTAGCGGAAGCAGCGCCCCGGCAGCAGCGCCCGGATGGGCGGCTTGGTCGAGTGCATGACGCGCATCTGGCCGGGTGACGTGTGGGTACGCAGCAGATAGTGGCGATCCGTGCCGGCCACGTACATCGTGTCCCACAGGTCGCGCGCCGGGTGGTCACGCGGGATGTTGAGCAGCTCGAAGTTCAGCTCCTCCGTTTCCACCTCGGGCGACTCGTAAACGACAAAGCCGAACTGGGCCCAGATGCGCGCGATCTCGCGGCCGGTCTCCATGAGCGGATGGAGAGAGCCGCGCGGCAGCGTGCGGCCGGGCAGCGTGACGTCTGTTTTCTCGCGTGCGAGACGGACGTCAAGGGCGATCGACTCAAGGCGAGCCCGCCGCGCGGCGATGGCCGCCTCGAGCTCCTCGCGTATGGGGTTGGCCGCAGCGCCGACCTTGGGCCGGTCATCGCTCGACAGCTTGCCGATGTTCGCCAGGAGCTTGCGCAGCTCGCCGCTGCGGCCCAGGTAGGCGGCTTCCACGGCATCAAGCTCGGCGGGGTCATCCGCCTTTTCGACAGCCGGCAACGCCTGCTGTCTGAGGCCCGTCAGGCCATCCAGGAGAGAGGCGAGGTCCACGGCGCGGTGCCGCTAGGACGCTTTCGCGACCTCCGCGATGCTGGCAAACGTAGCCGCATCGCGGACCGCGATGTCGGCCAGGATCTTGCGGTCGAGCGCCACTCCGGCGCGCTTCAGACCGGCGACCAGCTTGGCGTAGGTCATGCCGTTCTGCCGCGCGGCAGCGTTGAGGCGGACGATCCACAGGGCGCGCATCTGGCGCTTGCGCTGCTTGCGGCCGACGTACGAGTAGGCCATCGCGTGAAGCAGCGCCTCACGCGCGGGCTTGATGAGCCGTGACTTGGTACCGCGCCTGCCCTCAGCTGCCTTGAGCAGCCGCTTGTGGCGCCGGTGGGCGGTTACGCCGCGCTTGACTCGTGCCATCTGTGCCTACTTGCCCAGGTACGGCAGGAGGCCGCGGATCTGCTCTGCGCTCGTGCCGTCGACGACCGCCTTGCCGGCGTAGCGCCGGGTACGGCTGGACGACTTGATGTCAAGGTGGTGGCCGCGCCACGCCTTGACGCGGACGACCTTGCCGCTGCCGGTGACGCCGAAGCGCTTGGCGGCTCCCTTGTGGGTCTTCATCTTTGGCATGTTTCGTATCTACCTAGGCTGGTGGCGGCGCGGCGGCCGCTGTGGGCTGCTCGACTGCTGCCGTCTCTGGTGTTTCTCCGCCTTCAGCACGTGGCTTGGGCTTGTGGTTCGAGGTGATCACGAGCGACATCTGCTTGCCTTCCAGCAGCGGCTGGCGCTCCACTGTCCCGTTCTCGCCGACCTGTTCGGCGAAGCGCATCAACAGGTCCCGGCCAAGGTAAGCGTGGCTCACCTCGCGGCCCCTGAACTGGACCGTCACCTTGACCCGGTCGCCGTCCTCGAGAAACTCGATCGAGCGCCGAACCTTGGTGTCGAAGTCACCCTTGCCGATCTTGATCTTGAGGCGGATCTCCTTGAAATCGACTGACCGCTGGTGCTTCCGGGCCTCTTTCTCGCGGCGGGCCTGCTCGTACTTGAACTGGCCGTAATCGAGAAGTCGGACGACCGGCGGGGAAGCCATCGGCGCGACCTCGACGAGATCGTAGCCCCGATCCTGAGCGAGCCGGAGGGCGTCCGGTGTGGACATCACGCCCGCTTGGTTGCCCTCTTCGTCCACGACCCGCACCTGCGGGACGCGGATCATCTCATTAATTCTCAGCTCTCGGCTCAGGCCAGATCCCTCATGCGCGGTTTCTCAAATGGCAACTCCCAGAGTGGACGACGTTAATCGCCGCACCCTTCAGCGGCCCGCGGGAATATAGCAGATGAGGCCTTTCTAAAGGTCCGGCCCGGCTATCAGCCAGTCGTCGAGGGTCGCGCCGTAGTCGCCGTCGAAATCGATCAGCGTGCTGAGTATGTTGAGGCGCGTATCGGTCCAGTCGAAGCGGGTGCCGGCGAACTGGTCCACGCACAGCAGACGACCCGACTCCGTGTCGCCGATGTCGTATGGGTGCTCACCCGATCCATCGCCACACGAGCTGGAGCCGTCGCCAGTGCCGAACGCGTCGATGCGTTCCTGGTAGGCCGCATCCATGTCGGCGGCTGAGAGGTAGGACGCGTACTCGGCGATCTCCGCGCCATCGGCGTTCGAGCTCGACAGGAAGCAGGTCACCACGGCTTCTGCGGTGCGCGCCAGGTACGGCGGTCGGAGGCCCGGGTAGCACGACGATTGCCAATCCGCGGGGATGTGCGCCAGCAGCTCCTCGCCCGCCGGGCTGTAAGAACCATCCGCGACGCCCGAGCCGAACAGGATGACGTTGTCCATCTCGACGCTGAAGCCCTCACCCGACGCAGCAACGTAGGTCCCGGCGCGATCGAAGTTCTCCGGGCCGTTGGGCTGTGTCCAGGTCGCGACCGGGCCCGACTCGCCAAGCCAGAGTGTGAGACGCAGCGACCCGGTGGCCGTGCCGGCACATTCGAGCGCGACCAGGTTGGATCCGCCGGCCACCACGTCGAGCCCGGCTGAGGGGTCGCCGAAGATGTCCTCGG
>DATBRX010000018.1:0-4094 GCA_036560085.1 Candidatus Limnocylindrales bacterium | reverse complement strand
TCCCATGTCATGGAGTCGATCAGGCCGCTCGTGGATACGTAGGAGACGTTCGCGGCCAAGTCGACCGCCAGCTTCTCCGACTCGTAGGCAACGGTGCCGTCGGGACCGCTCTCCGTTGCCCAGCCGCCGCTGGTGTCGCTGAAGTCATCGCTGAAGAGCATCGTGTCAGCGCCATAGCCGGTGCCCGGGACACCGCTCGGGCCGGTGCTGGGCGTGGGCACGGGCACCGACCCACTGACAAAGATGAAGCTCCGCACCCACGACGCATAGCTGGAGCTGGTTACGCCATTGCGGAAGCTGCCGATGTAGGACTCCTGGCCGGGCCGATTCTCGATGACGACGCTGCCGCCTTGGGCAAACGTGATCAGCCCGGAGTGGACTCCGGCCGTGCACACTGACGAGTCACTTGTATAGATGTCCGTGCCCCAGAGAGACCTGGCGTCGCCGTCCGGCGGGCAGTTGTACAGGTAGCGCTCACCGACCTCACCCGGAGCGGAATCGCCCCAGTCGTCGCCGCCGATTGGCAGATTCGGGTCGACCGTCGTCCCGGCACTGGGCGCCGGCGAGACCGTGACGGCAGCAGTCGGCGGTGCGGAGGGCGTTGGCACGGCGCTTGAGGGAGTCGGCGCGGCCGTGGGCGGTGCTCCTCCACTGCACGCGGCAACGACGAGAAGCGAAAGCGCTACCACCGTTGATCGCAGCATCGATCGGTACCCCCGCCATGGCTACCTGAGTGCGGCGATGCTACTCGCACGCGCAAGTCCCCAACCTGGGTCACGGGGCCCCATTGGGCTTAGATCGAGCCGTGACGCAGCTATGGTCAAAAGTGGCCCTTCGCCGTGCCGAATGGCAGCGGTAAGCCGCCAGACGTGCTCGGTCCCGGGCAAGCCACGCTCACCAGCGCAACGGCCTCAGCCGGATCCTGGCTTTCGCCAAGCAAGGGCGCCGGTGCACCAGCCCATCCACGCGCTCATGACCATAGTGGCGTCACGAGACGCGGCCGGCCCAATCAATCGGGCTTGCGGGCAGCCGCTTCTTCTGCGAGCCGCGCGGCCAGCTCATCCCAGCCGATTGGCTCCTGCTGCACTCCTGCCCGCGTGCGCGGCGCGGCAGTGCGTGCCTCGATCTCGCGATCGCCCAGGACCAGCATGTAGGGCACCTTCTGCTCCTGCGCCAAGCGGATCTTGTTCTGCATGCGGTTGGCCGAGTCGTCGACCTCCACCCGCAGGCCCTTCGCCCCCAGGACGGCCGCCAGCTCGGCTGCGGCCTCGTTGTGGCGATCGGCAATCGGGATGACGATGGCCTGTACCGGCGCGCACCAGAAGGGGAACGCCCCGGCGAAGTGCTCCGTGATCACCCCGATGAACCGCTCCAGCGAGCCCAGGATGGCGCGGTGGATTGCCACCGGCCGCTGGCGCTCGCCGTTCTCGTCGATGTAGTGCAGGTCGAAGCGTTCGGGCAGCATGACTCGGTCGACCTGGATCGTCGCCGTCTGCCATTCGCGCCCCAGCGCGTCCTTGATCTGGATGTCGATCTTGGGTGCGTAGAACGCGCCGTCACCTTCCTTGACGCGATAGTTGACGCCCGACGCCTTGAGCGCCTCGAGCATCATCGCTTCCGTCTCGCGCCACGTGGCCTCGTCGCCGAGCGCCTTGGCGGGCCGCGTTCCAAACGTGAGCAGCGGCTCCAGGCCAAACCACGAGTAGAACTCAGTCACCTCGCCCATCAACGCCAGGATCTCGGCCTGAATCTGGGCCGGCGTGACGTAGATGTGCGCATCGTCCGTATAGAAGTGGCGCACCCGCGTCAGGCCGCTTCGGACGCCCGACAGCTCCGCCCGGTGCAAAGCTCCGTACTCGGACAGTCGGAGCGGAAACTCACGGTACGAGCGCACGCGCGAGCGGTAGATGAACGTCGACTCCGGGCAGTTCATGGGCTTGAGCGACCACGTCTGATCGTCGTGCTCGACGAGAAACATGTTCTCGCGGTACAGGTCCCAGTGGCCCGACTGCTCCCACAGCTTCTTGTGCACCAGCGGCGGCGTGTAGATCTCCTGGTAGCCGCGCTTCGCCTGGATCGAGCGCATGGCATCGCGCAATGTGTTGTAGAAGCGCCAGCCCTTGGGATGCCAGAACGCCGCGCCCGGCGAGACGTCGTGGAACGAGAAGAGGTCGAGCGCCACGCCCAGCTTGCGGTGGTCGCGCTTCTTTGCCTCCTCGCGCCGCCACAGGAAGGCGTCGAGCTCTTCCTGCGTCGACCACACAGTGCCGTAGATGCGCTGCATTGCCGGTCGCTTCTGATCGCCGCGCCAGTACGCGCCACTGACGGCGAGCAGCTTGAACGGACCGATCTTGCCCGTCGACTCGATGTGCGGCCCGCGGCACAGGTCGATGAACGGCCCGTGCTCATACGTCGACACCTCGGGCTCCGGCGCGCCGGACGCCTTTGCCGCCGCCCGCAGGTCATCGAGGATCTCGACCTTGAATGGCTGCCCACTCCTCTCGAAGAACGCCCGGCCTTCGTCGGGCTGGAGCACCTTGCGCTCGAACCGGTGGTCCGCCTGGACGCTTGCGGCCATGCGCGCTTCGATCTGCGCCAGGTCGTCCGTGGATAGCGGACGGCTGACCTCAAAGTCGTAGTAGAAGCCGTCGGCGATGGCGGGGCCGATGCCCAGCTTGGTGCCCGGGAAGAGGTCGAGGACTGCCTCGGCCATGACATGCGCGGCAGAGTGGCGCATGGGATCGAGTGGGTCGCCGGCATGTGCGTCGAGCAGCTCCTCAGCTGATGAGCGCTTGGGCGCCTCGAACGCGAGCTCTTCCTCGTGTTCTTCGTGTTCTGCGTGCTCTGCGACTTCCTGAGCCATCAAAAAACCTCCCGTCCGTCGATCCACTCGACCGGGACGAGAGGTTGACCCTCCCGCGGTTCCACCCGCGTTCGCCGTTAGGCGCTCTTGCGCTGCCGCGCTAACGGGCGGCTCCCGGACCGGTTCACCGATCGCTCACGGGTGGTGCGTTCTCGGAAGGTGCCGCCCGGGCTTCCAGCTGCTGCCCCGGCTCTCTGTGGTCCCTCTCCGATTGGCGCGTCCCGCTCGACGCTGTGTTCTCTTGGTCGCGGAGTATACCGCGCTCGATTGAGCCCGCAGGCTCGATTCGGATGCGGGCATCGACGATGACCGCGCCGCGCGGCAGGACGATCACCGGGTTCAGGTCCATCTCCGCGATCTCCGGATGCGCTTCGACCAGCGCACTCACACGGAGCAGCACTTCCTCCAGTGCCGCGACGTCGAGTGGTGGCGCTCCCCGGTAACCGTCGAGCAGCGGATACGTCGCGAGCGATCGAACCATCTGCGCGGCGTCAACGTCGGTCAGCGGCGTAATGCGCACAGACACGTCCTTGAGGAGCTCCGTCTGCGTGCCACCGATCGCGCAGGCCACCACCGGGCCGAACAGTCGGTCGTGCACGACTCCGACCAGGAGCTCGATGCCGGACGGCACCATCGGCTGGACCATGAAGCCTTCGATCGCGTGGCCGGCAGCGGCGTAATCGGCCGTCATCTCGCGCGCCGCCTGTTCCACGTCCGCCGGCGTCGCCAGGTCGAGTCGAACGCCACGGGCCTCGCTCTTGTGCACGACCGCGGTCGAGACCCCCTTCAGGGCGTACGGACCGCTCATCGTCGCCGCGATCTCGCGCGTCTCAGCACCAGACGGGACGAAGCCCTCCTCCACCACCGGCAGTCCGTAGCAGGTCAGCAGGCGCCGGACCACGTTTGGCGCGAGCCAGCGCGACTCACCATCGACGCGCGGCGGTAGGTCGGCCGCGCAGATGTCGGCGAACTCCCGAACGCGCCCCGCCGGCGCCGCGCGCCACGCGCCATAGCGCACCGCGTGACCCAGGGCATAGGCCGCGTTCTCTGGGTAGGGGTAGGACGGGATCGTGAGCCCCTCCCCGCTCAAGGCGGCACGCGGCTGCTCGGTCGACATGAAGACCGTCGCGACGCTCAAGCGGCGCGGCAGGTGCGCGACCGCGTCGTGGACGGCGCCCGCCAACACGCTCGCCGGGGTGGCCAGCGGTGGGCCGGAGATGACGATCAGCGA
>DATBRX010000017.1:0-3435 GCA_036560085.1 Candidatus Limnocylindrales bacterium | reverse complement strand
GCCGACGCTGGGATCGAACAGCTTCCCGGGCTGGCTCGCGTAGTACGACCAGAAGTCGAGCCCGTGGAGGGCGCGGCCCACCACGACCGCGCCGGGCACGATGCCGGCGAGGATCAGGAGCATGTCGTCGAGGCGCAACGGTCGGACGCGGCGCGAGCGCTCGATAGTGGGCGCCTGCGGGAAGAGTGGCCGCAGGTCAGGTTCACGACGCCGGAAGAAGGGTCGCTGGCTGCCCGCGTCGGGCGCCATCAGCGCGGCGACGGCCAGGGCCAATAGAAGGGCGATCGTCACGCCGATCGTCTGCCAGCGGATCGTCATCCCGGCAATCCGGAACAGCGGATCGAAGTTGAGCTCGATTACCGCAAGCACTCCCGGCACGGCGCCTAGTTTCGGGCTTCGCGACCTGGTAGTGCGGGCAGGGTTGCACGCAGCGACGGCCGATCCGGGACGCGCAGGTAGGCGACGATCGCGGCCAGCACGGCGAGCGAGCCACCCGCGATCAGCGCTGCCGGCGCGCCACCGAAGCCGCTCGCCACCACGCCGCTGAACAGGCCGCCGATGGGCGTCGAGCCGACGAAGACCGTCGTATAGAGGCTCACGACCCGGCCGCGCAGCACGTCGGGGACCGACAGCTGGATCATCGTGTTCGCTGTCGCGGCCATCGCGATCCCGCCCCAACCCGCGACGAACATCATCGCCAGGCTGAGCGGCAGCCAGCGCGACAGCCCCAGGCCAACCATGCCCAGCCCGACGAGCGCCGCGCCAACGAAGAGCCGGCGCGTCGACGTTGTGCGCCGGAACGCGATCGTCAGCGCGCTGACCAGCGAGCCGACACCCGCGGCCGACAGCAGGAAGCCGTAGGTGTCCGCGTCACCGTGGAGCACATCGCGCGCGACGAGCGGGATCAGGACGGAGAAGTTCATGGCGAACGTCGAGACCGCGCCGACGAGCAGGATGACGAGCAGGATGCGCGGATTGCCGCGGGTGTAGCGAACGCCCTCCACCAGGAGGTCGACGACAGATCGCACGTGGCGGGTGACGACCGCGCGTTCGGTCGGTACGTGCATCTCGCTCGTGCGCATGAGCAACAGGCTCCCCACCACCGCCAGGTAGCTCGCCGCGTTTATGAAGAAGAGCGGCGCGATGCCGACGCTCGCAATGGTCAGGCCGGCGATCGCCGGGCCGACGATGCGCGACCCATTGAAGACGGTGCTGTTGAGCGCCACCGCGTTGGCGATGTCCTCGCGGCCGACCATCTCGATCACGAACGCCTGGCGGATGGGCATGTCGAATGAATTGACGATGCCCAGGCCGACTGCCAGGACGAAGATGTGCCAGACCTCGATGTGGCCGGTCACATACAGCCCGGCAAGGAGGATGGCCAGGATGCCGGCCGCGACTTGCGTGACCATCAGCGCGCTGCGCTTCGAGACCGAGTCGGCGACGATCCCGCCCAGTGGTCCCAGCACAAGGATTGGCCCGAACTGGGCCATGGCGATGAGGCCCAGCGCGAGCGGATCGTTGGTCAGCTTCAGCACCAGCCACGCCTGGCCGACCTGCTGCATCCACGTGCCAATGAGCGACACGAGCATGCCCGTCCAGAAGAGCCTGAAGTTGCGGTGGCGGAAGGCGACGAGTCCCTGGGGCAGCCTCATGAGGCGGCGCGCGGAGCGGGGCGCTCGGCGGGGCGCTCGGCCGCGCGGACGGCGGCCTCGACCAGGTCGGTCGATTTCTCGACCCCAAGGTTGCCCGTGTCGAGCGCCAGGTCGTAGTGCGTCACGTCGCGCCAATCCGCGCCAAAGACCTGGCTGATGTACTCGGCCCGGGCCGCGTCGATCGTCTGGCAGAGCTCGCGCAGCGCGGTCTCCTCGGGCCGCGCCTCCTTTGGGATCTCCTCCACCCGCGCCAACAGGTAGCGCACGCGCGCGTCGAGCGACGCGTGGAGCTGAACGTGGAACACGGCGGGATGCCGGGCGAGGATGAACGCGCCGCCGCGACCCAGGATGACGGCGTTGCCGCGATCGGCCGCCTCCTCGATGACCCCGCGCGTGATCTCGACGAGCCGCTCGTGGACGCTCATCGGGGCGAGCGAGGCCGAGAACGGCACGCCGGCGATGGCCGGCTCCGGCGCGGCGGCCAGGGCCGACGCTACGCGCTGCCACATCGTTGGCAGCCGCTCGTCGTAGGACTCCAGCTCGTGCTCAGGGATGCCGGCACGAATGGCTGCCTGGGCGACGATCGCCCGATCCAGGAACTCGGCGCCAAAGCGCTCAGCCAGCGCCCGGCCGATGGGCGCGCCCGCCGCTCCGAACTGCCGCGAGATCGTTATTACAGGCATGGAGCAAGCGACGGTTGGACACCGACCACAGGTCGGGAGCCAACCGGTTCGCGCGCAGCAGCAGCCGGAGGCCAGCTGCGGAGGAAAGGCATTACCCCGCGGCCAGCCTCGCCATCGCGTCCACTAGCTCGCGCACCGCACCGGCCGACTTGTCAAAGGCAGCCTGCTCATCGGCCGTCAGCTCGATCTCCACGATCTCGCTGACACCGCCCCGGCCAAGCTTGACGGGGACACCGACGAACAGGCCGTCGACCCCGTACTTGCCCTTGAGGAGCACCGCGCAGGGCAGGATCTCGTTGCGGTCGTTGAGGATGGAGTCGACCATCTGCGCCACGGACGCTGCCGGCGCGTAGTAGGCGCTGCCCGTCTTCAGAAGCGCGACGATCTCCGCGCCGCCCGTCCGCGTGCGGTCGACCAGCGCCGCAATGCGCTCGGCGCTCATGAGCTCGGTGATCGGCACGCCGCCGGCGGTTGAGTAGCGCGGCAGCGGCACCATCGTGTCGCCGTGGCCACCCAGCACGAAGGCGTGGGTCGAGCTGACGCTCACGTTGAGCTCGCGCGCGATGAAGGTCCGGAAGCGCGCGGAGTCCAGGACGCCCGCCATGCCGATGACGCGCTCCGCAGGGAAGCCGCTCGCGTCGAGGGCGACGTGGCACATCGCGTCAAGCGGGTTGGTGACGATGATCAGGATCGCGTCGGGCGAGTGCTTGACGGCGTTCTCGACCACCGAGCGAACGATGCCCGCGTTCTTGGCGAGCAGGTCGTCGCGGCTCATGCCCGGCTGCCGCGCCAGGCCGGACGTGACGACGACGATGTCAGAGCCCGCCGTGTCGGCGTAGTCGTTCGTGCCGGTGATCGTCATGTCGTGGCCGACGACCGGTGCCGCCTCCGCCAGGTCGAGCGCCTTGCCCTGGGGCAGGCCCTCGACGATGTCGATCAGCACGACATCTGCGAGGGCGCCCTCGGCGACGCGTTGGGCGACTGACGCGCCGACGTTGCCGGCGCCGACGACGGTGACCTTGGGACGCGCCATTACAGGCATCTCCTCGTGCTGGGCCACGCTGCTGGGGCCGTGGTCTGGATTGCCCCGATTGTAC
>DATBRX010000016.1:0-11448 GCA_036560085.1 Candidatus Limnocylindrales bacterium | reverse complement strand
CGATCGCGCATGAGCGCTTTCGCCGGGTGGAGGCCGAGCTGTGCGCGCTGGCCGGCGTGACGCCCGACGAAGTAGAGCGCCTCCCCTGGGTTGATGCCGCTCTGCGCCAGGCGCGCGCGGCCTAGATGCCCACCGCGACCGCCGCGCCGCCGCTCGCCTACTTCTGGGGCGAGGACGCGTGGTCGATCGAGCGCGCGGCGCGCGACTACCGCGCGGCGCTGGAGGCCGACGCGGGCCAGCCGTTCGACGTGTGGCGGGCGCCCAGCGACGAGGACGAGGGCGATGCCGCCGCGACCGAGGGTGGCAGCAAGAAGAAGACACGCGCTCTCGACGAAATCGGCCAGCACCTGGCCACGGCAACGCTGTTCGGCGGTGGGACGCTGGTCATCGTCCGCCAGCCGGGCTGGCTCCTCAGAGAGAGCGCAAGTCGTGAACGGCTGACCAAGTTGCTGCCCGAGGTCGCGCCGGGCAACGCGCTGTGCTTCACCGAGCTCCTCGCGCAGGGTGGCAAGGCAACCGCGCCGTCCACTGAGATGCGCAACACGATCGAGGCGCTGGGCGGGCAGGTGCGCGAATTCGCTGCGCTCAACGCCGCACGCATGGAAGGTTGGATCGACGAGCGCTCACGCGAGCTCGAGTTCGCGCTGGCGCCGGGCGCCGCGCGCCTGCTCGCCGAACGTGTCGGCGCCTACGTGCGCGAGGGCGACGTTGACCGGCGGCGCATGAGCGAGCTCGCCAACGCGGAGCTCGAGAAGCTGGCCCTATACCGCCCCGGCGGCACGGTCACCAAAGACGACATCGACGCGCTCGTCGGCGAGGTCGTGCCGGGCTCGACGTGGGCCTTCCTGGACGCGCTCGGCAGCCGCAACATCCAGCTCGCGTCAAGCCTCGCCGCAAAGCTGCTGAACGAGGCGACGCCCATACCCGTGTTGATCACGCAGATCCACCGCCGCCTGCGCGAGCTCGTGGTGATCCGCGACCATCTCGCGGCCGGTACCAAGCCGCCCGACATCGTGCGCGAGCTGAAGCTCAACCCCTACAGGGCGCAGAAGCTGTCCGAGCAGGCGCGCACCTGGAGCCAGGAAGAGCTGGACGCGGCGCTGCAGTCGCTGTACGAGCTGGACCTGCTCACGAAGGGCATCGCCCTGGACGGGTCGCCGCGATCGTTGAGCGAGGACCGCTCGAACCTGGCGCTGCTCGCCTGGATCGGGGCGCACGCCAACCCGAGGAGGTAGGTTGGCGTGGGAGAGAGGCGAAGCCAGGAAGGGAGCTAGAAGTCGGCGCTCGACCAGGCCTCGGTCAGGAGCACCTGGTCGTTTTCGATCGCGAAGGTGCACCGAGCATCGGGCACATCGAGCAGCTGGATCAGGTCTGGATCGAGGTACAGCTGCTGGCACTTCGCGCACAGGCTGGCCGGAATGCCAAAGAAGTAGCGCTCGTCACCGTCGGGCAGACGGAAGGTGGTATCGAAGCGCGAGCTGACCAGGCTGCGCGAGCAGACCGGACAAGCATTTCCGACGCGTGCCATGCACCGACTGTATGTATGGTGCGGTGCACTCCACATGACCCGTCGGTACCTATGCCCACCGCCGGATGGGGTACGCAGTTACTGCAGGCGCAGCAGCAGCGGCGCGTCGGCCCAGAGCTTCTCGAGCTGGTAGAAGTCGCGCTCCGGCGGCGCCATGACATGGACGATGACGCTGCCGAAGTCGATCAGCAGCCAGTGCGCGTTCGCCTTGCCTTCCCGACCAACAGGCTTGATCCCCTCGTCGCGCAGGGCCGACGCGATGCCATCGACGATTGCGCCCAGCTGGCGTTCCGATTGACCCGAGCAGATGACGAAGTAGTCGGCCAGGGTGGTCAGGCCACCGATCTCCAGCAGCACGATGTCCGACGCCTTCTTGTCCTCCGCGAGCTCGACGATGCGCCGCGCCAGGGCGAGTGCCTCCTCGTCCGGGGTGGCACTGGCCCGCGGCACGGGCTTGCTGCGGCGCGGCAGGCCGCTGCGTAGCGGCGTCGGCTCAGGCGATTCCTCTATGGCCATTTCCCTGGTGGTCTTACGCGCCATAGAGGTGATTCTCTTCGATGTACGCCGCGACGGCTTGCGGCACTAGATAGCGGATGGACCTGCCGGCCGCAACCCGGGCGCGGATGTCAGTCGACGAATGGCCGAGCCGGCTTGTGCTGAGCAACTCGAAGCGGTCCTCCCGGTTGGCGAAGTGCTCGCGCACCCAGTCGGGCGTGATGTCCGTAAAGCCGAGCCGATTCGCCACGGCGATCCGGGCGAGATCGAGGATGCGGTCCATGCCCCGCCAGGTAGTTGGCATCAGCGCCGCCGTCTCGGACGAGACGATCAACACGAAATCGCGTTGCGGACTGGCCGCTGACAACACCTCCAGCGTCTCGACGGTGTAGCTCGGCCGATCAGCATTGACCTCGAGCCAACTCGCTTCGAATGCGGGGTTGTCGGCGATCGCCATCTCGACCATGCGCATACGGTGCATGGAGTCGGCATCGGGCGGATGGCGGTGAACTGGTCGGCCGGCCGGGACGAAGAGGACGGTCGTGAGGCCCAGCTCGTCGCGCGCTTGCTCGGCAATCGTGAGATGGCCGTAGTGAATCGGATCGAATAGCCCACCCAGGATGCCGTGGCGCTCGCGCGTCAAGCGTCGGCGTCCCATTCGAGCTCGACGCCGCCGATCCGCACCGTGTCGCCGCTCGTCACGCCGGCCTTGACCAGCTCACGCTCGACGCCCATCCGAGCGAGGTCACGCTGGAACCGCTCAGCGGATTCAGCGTTGTCAAAATTGGTCTGCGCAGCCAGCCGTTCGATGCGCCGGCCGATCACCCGGTAGGCGCCGTTCTCGCGGCTGACCTCGAAAGCGTTGGGACCGGCGTCGAAACGATGGACGACGACGCCGGCCGGCTCTGTGGGCTGGGCAAGGGTCGCGGCGTCAGGCAGCAGCTCCGCGAGGGTGGCAATCAGCTTGTCGATGTTGGTCCCCGCGTCCGCCGAGATGGCCACAAAAGGAATGCCGTCGCGCTTTCGGCGTTTCGCGAACGCGGACTGGTTCTCCGCGCCCGCTGGCAGGTCGATCTTGTTACCGATCACCACGCTGACCTTGTCGAGCAAAGTGGGGTCGTGCGCCTCGAGCTCCTCGCGGATGACCTCGTAGTCGCGCTCCGGATCAGCCGCCGCGAGATCGACGACATGGCCCAGGACTCGCGTCCGTGACACGTGACGCAGGAAGGCATGGCCAAGACCCGCCCCGCTGCTGGCGCCTTCGATCAGCCCGGGCATGTCGGCGATCGTGATGCGCCGCTCGTCGGATGGGTCGTTTGCGCTCAGGTCGAGCACGCCCAGGTTGGGACTGAGCGTCGTGAAGGGATAGTTCGCGATCTCCGGGTTGGCGTTGGACAGCGCGGCGAGCAGCGTCGACTTGCCGGCATTGGGCAGGCCGACCAATCCGACGTCGGCGATCAGTCGGAGCTCCAGGCGCAGCGTGTGCTCCTCGCCCGGCTCGCCCTTCTGGGAATGCGTCGGCGCGCGGTTGATGGACGTCGCGAAATGGACGTTGCCCAGTCCGCCGCGGCCGCCGCGGGCGACCATGATCGTCTGCTCACGCGACACGAGGTCGGCCAGCAGGTCACCCGTGGTCGCGTCTCTGACGACCGTTCCCGGCGGCACCTTGAGATGCAGGTCGCGACCGGCCTTGCCGTGGCGCTTGGAACCCTCGCCGCGTCCCCCGGAGTCGGCGCGGAAGTGGTGCTTGTGCCGGTAGTCGCGCAGCATGGTCTCACCCGCGTCCACCACCAGGTACACCGAACCGCCGCGGCCGCCATCGCCGCCATCGGGTCCGCCGCGCGGAACGTGTGCCTCGCGCCGAAAGGTCGCGGCGCCGTCGCCACCGTCACCGGCGCGAACGGTGATCGAGACCTCGTCCAGAAACATCGTTTTGAATCCTAGTTTGGGCGGACAGGTGGCGGGAGTGCCCCGCTCAGCGGTTGAACGGTCCCCCGGCTGAGTCGCCAGCCATCATTTGCCCCGGTAAGCGGGGCGCTGCACGGCCCGACGGCCCAAGAACCGCGTCGGCGCGAGGTTCGGCGGACGGTTGACCCGCTCAGCGGGGCAGCGCGCCTTAGCGCGCCGCCTCTTCGACCGCGGCCGCCTTGGTCAGCGAGGCCAGGAACTCGGCGTTCGTGTTGGACTTGGCGAGGCGATTGAGCAGCAGCTCGATGCCCTCGTTGGTGCCAACGGCGGAAAGCATGCGGCGCATTGTCCAGACCATCTTGAGAGTGCCCTCTTCGAGCAGCAGCTCCTCGCGCCGGGTGCCCGAGCGCTGGACGTCGATCGCCGGGAAGACGCGCTTCTCGGCCAGCTTGCGATCGAGGATGAGCTCGGAGTTACCCGTGCCCTTGAACTCCTCGTAGATGACGTCGTCCATGCGCGAGCCGGTGTCGATGAGGCACGTGCCGATGATCGTGAGCGAGCCGCCCTCCTCGATCTTGCGCGCGGCGCCGAAGAAGCGCTTCGGGGGATACAGCGCGATGGGATCGATGCCGCCGGACAAAGTGCGGCCGGATGGCGGCAGCGCCAGGTTGTAGGCGCGCGCCAGGCGGGTGATCGAGTCGAGCAGGATGACCACGTCGCGGCCGGTCTCAACCTGGCGCTTCGCGATCTCCAGCGCGACCTCTGCGGTGCGCGTGTGGTTCTCCGTCGGCTCGTCGAAGGTGGAGGCGATGACCTCACCCTTGACGCTGCGCCGCATGTCGGTCACTTCCTCGGGCCGCTCGCCGATCAACGCAACCATCAGCAGCATCTCGGGGTAGTTGACGCTGATGCCGTTGGCGATGTGCTTGAGCAGGAATGTCTTGCCCGCCTTGGGCGGCGACACGATCAGCGCGCGCTGGCCCTTGCCGAGCGGATTGACCAGGTTGATCAGTCGCTGCGAAAGGTTCTTGGGGTCTGTCTCGAGGTTGATCAGCTCGATTGGATGGATGGGCGTCAGGGCGTCGAAGAACGGCCGGCGCTTGGCTACCTCGGGGTCGACGCCGTTGACCGAGTCAACGCGGACCAGGCCCCAGTATTTCTCGCCGTCCTTGGGCTGGCGAATGATGCCGCCGACGCGGTCGCCCGCGCGCAAACCAGATCGGCGCACCTGCGAGGACGAGACGTAGACGTCATCGGGCGAGGGCATGAGCCCGCGCCGACGCAGGAAGCCGTAGCCGTCGTCGACGATGTCGAGGATGCCGGTCACGAAGACCTGGCCGCCCTGCTCCGCCTGGCGAGCCATGATGCGCTCGACGAGGTCGTCGGGACGCATGGTCTTTGCATCGGTGACATCGAGTTCGCCGCCGATCTCGACCAGCTGCTTGAAGTTCTTGCTCTTGAGTTCGTTGATGTTCATCGAAATCCTGTTGTGGATACGGGTATGCGCGGACGAAAGAGACCGGGCACGGGTGGGGCCGCGGCGCACGCCATACGTGAGGCGCGGCCTGTAGGAATCTCTCCCCAATGGACGCGGCGCTGCCGAGTCGCTCTGTTTCGGGGGTGCAAGCACTATACCACGTCAAGCGGCGTGCGAAAGCCCTATCCGTGGCGTTTGACGACCTTGAAAGCCGACTGACACCCGCCTCAGCGCGCCGGGTTTTGGCGGCCGCGACCCCTGCCGGCTGACCATGCATGAATGGCCGACGCACCCACCCGCACCCTGCGCACCACGCGGGGCCGCTACCAGCCGCGCGAAGAACTGGGCCACGGCGCGAGCGCGACCGTCTGGCGGGCGCGCGATACCAGGACCGGTCGAGACGTTGCCCTGAAGCGCTTCCACGCGCACCTCGTGTCTGATCCAGTCGCGCGCAGGCGAATCGAAGACGAGGCTGCCGCTGCAGCGCGGGTCAGCCATCCGAGCATCCTGTCAGCGATCGAGCTCATCGACGATCGCGACGGCCTGGCGCTCGTCTTTCCATACGTCGACGGCCAGACTCTCGCCGCGCGGCTTGCCCAGGGCCCGCGCATCACGGCGCGCGAGGCAGCGTCCATCGCGATCGACATCGCCGACGCGCTGGCGGTGGCCCATGACCACGGCGTCGTCCACCGTGACGTCAAACCCGGCAACATCCTCCTTGGCGCGGACGGGCGGGCGCGCCTGCTCGACTTTGGCATCTCGCATGCCGTCGACGCGGGCCAGCCGGCGCACGAGCTGACGGGCGCCGGCATGGCCATCGGGACGCTGCCCTACATGGCGCCGGAGCAGCTCGCCGCGGAACCGACGACTCCCGCGAGCGATGTCTACGCGCTGGGCGTGGTGCTGTACGAGATGCTCGCCGGCACGCGGCCCTACGAGGCGTCAAGCCCCGTGACGCTGGCCAGCGAGCAGACGCAACCGCCGGCGCGAATCGCGGACGCCCCGGCCCCGCTCGTGGACCTGGCGCTGGCGGCGATGACGTTTGAAGTCAGCCAGCGCCCAGCGGCCGCACAGCTCGCCCGCGGCCTCGCCGCATGGCGCGATGGACGAAGCGATGCCGACGCGGCAACGAGCCTCGCCGTCGCGACGCCGGTGGCCGCGCGACCGCGGCCCGCGCTGGGCTGGCTCGCGGTTGCCGTCGCTGCGGTCGTTCTGATAGTCGCGGTTCCCGTCGCGGCATCCAGCTGGCTGGCCGCCGGGCCCGATAAGCTCGACCTGGCGCCCTCGACGATCGACCACCCGGTGGTTGCGGCGGCCGCCAAGCCGACGGCTACGACCGTGCCGCCACATGTCGTGAGCGCGAGCGACACTGTGAAAGCGGGCCAATCAGGCGGTGCTGGCTCAGGCGGTGACGGCGGCCACAAACATCACCGGCACCACGACAAGCACGACGGCAAACACAAGCACGGACATCGTCACCGGCACTGACCGCCGGCCCGAGCTAGTTGTGGCGGCTTGCCTCTGACTTGGCGTTCGCCTCGGCGGCCTTGCGTGCCTTCTCCCAGTCCTCGCGGAAGGTCTTGATGCCCTTGTCGGTCAGCGGGTGGTGAACCATCTGCTGCAGGACCTTGAAGGGCGTCGTGGCGATGTGGGCACCGAGCAGCGCCGCGTCGGTCATGTGGCGCGGGTGACGGATCGACGCCGCGAGGACCTCCGTATCGAGATCGTGCACCTCCACGATCGTCACGAGCTCGCGGATGACGTCCATCCCGTCCTGGTTGATGTCATCGAGCCGGCCGACAAAGGGCGAGAGCAATGACGCCCCGGCCTTGGCAGCCAGGAGGCCCTGGTTGGCGGTGAAGATCAGTGTGCAGTTGGTCTTGATGCCCTCTTCGGCAAATCGGTAGATCGCCTCCAGGCCCTCCTCGCTCATCGGCACCTTGACGACGATGTTCGGCGCCAGCTTCGCGAAGTGCCGACCTTCCTTGAGCATGCCCTCGATGTCCTCGGCCACGACCTCTGCGCTGACCGGCCCGGAGGTGATGCCGCAGATCTCGACGAGCACCTCGTCGTAGGTCTTGCCACTCGTCTTGGCGAACAACGACGGGTTGGTGGTCACGCCATCGAGCACGCCCCAGCGCGCGGCCGTGCGGATCTCTTCGATGTCGGCGGTGTCCAGGAAGATCTTCATGCCTTCACCTCTGTTCTTTCGTTCGGGCATGGTACGCGGGTCGCTGGCTGGCGCCGTAAAGTCCGCCGGTGACGCGCTACGAAGTTCGCTCCTTCGGACCGGCCGACCTGGACGCTGCAGCCGAGCTCCTCGCGGACAGACACCGTCGGCACAGGCTGGCCTGGCCGGCACTCAATCCAGCATATGAGGCCCCGGACGCGACGCGGCCATTGGTCGCCGCACTCCTTGAGCGCGAGGGCGCGTCAGGCTCGATAACGCTGGCAGATGGCGAGCCGGTCGCCTATGTGGTGGGCGCGCCCAGGGACGCGAAGTGGGGCGCGAACGTGTGGGTCGAGGACGCCGGCAGCGCGGGGAGTGACCCTGAGGCGATCCGAGTCGCGTACGCCGACGCCGCCGCGCGCTGGGCGGCCGCAGGGCTGACCCATCACTACGCGGTCACGCCGGCGACTGACGCGAGAACGGTCGATGCGTGGTTCAGCCTGAGCTTCGGGCTGCAGCACGTCCACGCGCTGCGCGAGCTTCCGCCCGCCGACTTCGTTGTGCGCGCCGGCGCGCTCGTGGTGCGGCCGGCGGAGAAGCGCGACATCGACGCGATCGTGGCGCTCGAACCAATCCTGCCAACGCACTCCGGGCAGTCGCCGGTGTTTTCGAGCGTACTGCGCAGCACCCCGGAAGCGGCCCGTGCGGATGTCGAAGAAGAGATCGAAGACCCACGCCTTGTGCCGTACGTGGCGGAGGCGCAGGGGCGCGTCGTGGGGACGGCCACGTTCTGCTCGCTGGACATGTCGGACGGCAACACGCCGCTGATGCGGCCGGTCAGCGCCGGGTTCCTGGCCTATGCCGCCGTGGCGCGGGACGCGCGCGGCCTGGGCGCAGGCCGCGCGCTCGGCGACGCATGTCTCGTCTGGGCGCGCGACAACGGCCACGAGTGGGTCGCTGTTGACTGGCGCTCGACGAACCTGGAGGCAGATCGAACCTGGCGCGCGGCGGGTTTCCGGCCGACGTTCTACCGGCTGTTCCGCGCGATCGACTGACCGCCTCCGCTCAATCCGGCGGCCCGGGCACCCCTGCATCAGCCGCGGCCTTCACCGGTTCGGCCATTTGTTGTATCTCGCCCGCCAAGCGATCAAGAGTCGCGCCAACACCAGCCGCATCCAGCTGCTCAGGCGCACGACCAAAGACCAGCGCCTCGAGCCGGCCCAGCGCGCGGGCGTTGAGGCGGACGAGCCGCTCAACCTCAGTCGCGCGGTGGCTGAGCATGTCGAGCGTCTTCTCGACCTGGACCGTGTGCTCCTCGATGTGCGACGGCCAGCGCCACATCCTGAAACTGACGGTGACCGGGAAGCCGTACCAGCCGCCGGCCGAGTCCATCTCGTCGGTACTGAGGGTGGCGAAACGCGACGAGGCCGCATCGACGATGTCGTCGAGCTTCTGGCGCACCTCGGCCAGTGTGCCGGTCGCCTCCTCCTCGTCCTCGGGCATGGACGCGAAGAGGTGGTCGGGCGCGCGGCGCGGACCTTCGGGCTTGGGCTCGTCGCGGACGGAGATCCAGTACGCGCTGCCCCAGGCATAGCCGCGCTGCCCGCCGATGATGTGGGCCATCGTCTGGCGGATCGTCCACTCGCCGCCGCCGGGATCGGCGTCAAGATCAGCGTCTGTCAGCGCGGCCAGCACGCCGTGGAGGTCCCAGCGCGCAGCCGAGGTCGCTCCGACCGCCTCTCGGGCTTCGCTCGACTCCTGGCCACGCATCGCGAGTGCGACCTGCGCAGCCCCCGATTCGAGCGTCTCCAGCATCCGATAGAAGGCGTAGCGGACGTTGATGTCGTTGCCGTCCCAGGCCCACAGTGAGGTGAGCCGCTCATCTGGGATCCTGCCGAGCACATCGAGCGTGCCGTTGAAAGCGTCGCGCAAACGGACGAGCGCCGGATGCAGCCCGACCACCGGGCCGGGTGCGCGCTCGAGGACGAATGGATCGAGAACAGCGGTCATGTTGGTCGGGTTTTCTCTCAGGCGGTCGCTGGGACTGCGTCCGTGGTGATCGGGATTCCGGTCCGCGTGGCCTGATCGATCGCTGCCTGGACGAAGCCGTCGAAGAGCGGGTGCGGCCGGTCGGGGCGCGAGCGGAACTCGGGGTGGAATTGCGATGCCACGAACCAGGGGTGGTCCCTGAGCTCGACGATCTCGACGAGCCGTCCGTCGGGGGACTGGCCGGACAGGATCATGCCGCCCTTCTCGAGCGCCTCACGGTACTGATTCGATACCTCGAAGCGATGGCGGTGGCGCTCGTAGATGACCTCTTCGCCGTATGCGGCCGCGGCCTTGGAGCCCGGCGTCAGCTTGGCCGGGTAGAGCCCCAGGCGCATCGTGCCGCCTTTCTCCTCCATGTCGCGCTGGTCGGGCATGAAATCGATGACCGGAGCGTTGGTGAAGAGGTCGAACTCTGTCGAGTTGGCGTCCTTGGCGCCGACGACGTCGCGCGCGAACTCGATCACGCCGCACTGCAGGCCCAGGCACAAACCCAGGTAGGGCACCTTGTGCTCGCGCGCGTATCGCGCGGCCAGGACCTTGCCCTCGATGCCGCGATGGCCAAAGCCGCCGGGCACGAGCACCCCTGCGGCACCGGACAGCACCGATTCATAGTTGTCAGCCGTCAGCGCTTCGGAATCCACCCATCGGATGACGATCGAGCGGCCGTGCGCCCAGCCGGCGTGGCGCATCGCCTCACTGACGGACAGGTACGCGTCGGGCAGCTCGATGTACTTGCCGACCAGCGCGATCTCGAGCTGCGGCTTGGGCTTCTTGATCAGCTCGACGAGGTCGCGCCAGGCCGTCAGGTCGGCCGGCTTGGCCTTCTCCTCCAGGCCAAGCTCGCGCACGATCAGGTCATCAAGGCCGCGCTCATGGAATTGCAGCGGCACCTCGTAGATCGTCTCCGCGGTGGGCGCGGGGATGACCGCCTCGACCGCCACGTCGCAGAACAGCGCGATCTTCTCGCGCAGGTCGTCAGGCACGTCCTGGTCCGCGCGGGCGATGATCACGTCAGGCTGGATGCCGATGCCGCGCAGCTCCTTGACGCTGTGCTGGGTCGGCTTGGTCTTCAGCTCGCCCGTCGCGGACAGCGCCGGCAGCAGCGTCACGTGGACGTACATCACGTTCGTCCGGCCGACGTCCTTGCGCAGCTGGCGGATCGCCTCGAGGAAGGGCAGCGACTCGATGTCGCCCACGGTGCCACCGACTTCCACGATGACCACGTCGGCCTTGCCGTCGCGCGCGACGCGCACGACGCGCTCCTTGATCTCGTTGGTGATGTGCGGGATGACCTGGACAGTGCCGCCCAGGTAGTCGCCGCGGCGCTCCTTGGCAATCACCGCCTGGTAGATGCGCCCTGTCGTGACGTTCGACAGCTGGGTCAGGTTCTCGTCGATGAAGCGCTCATAGTGACCCAGGTCAAGGTCCGTCTCCGCACCGTCGTCGGTGACGAACACCTCACCGTGCTGGTACGGGCTCATCGTGCCCGGATCCACGTTGATATATGGATCGAGCTTGATGATCGAGACAGAGAGTCCGCGGCTCTTGAGCAGCCGGCCGATGCTGGCGGCAGTGATGCCTTTGCCGAGCGAGGAGGTCACGCCTCCGGTCACAAAGACATACTTCGCCATCTATCCAGACCCTCGTGTCGTGGCCAGAGCGCGCCTTTTCCGGGAACGCGCGAGCACGGACGCCAACGCCACACTCGGGAAGTCAGTGTACCTCAATAGCCAGCCACGGCGCCAGCATCTGACGCAACCGAGGGTCGGCCAGGGGAGCGCTAGGGGGTCGGCACGGGGGTTCGCAGCGGGGTCCAGCCGG
>DATBRX010000015.1:0-7833 GCA_036560085.1 Candidatus Limnocylindrales bacterium | reverse complement strand
GCTCACGACATTCGCCGGACTGGGCCGGCGCGCGCCGTTGCTCGCGGCGTTGATGCTGCTGTTCCTGTTGTCGCTGACCGGCATCCCGCCGCTCGCCGGCTTCTGGGCCAAGTGGTACGTCATCCAGGCCGCGCTCCAGGTCGGCGGCTGGCTCACCCTGCTCGCGGTGCTGACCGTGCTCAATGCCGCCGTGGCCGCGTTCTACTACCTGCGCGTCGCGGTCTACATGTACATGCGCGAGCCTGCCGACTCCGCGCCGCGGGTCGAGCTGGGCGGCCAGACGCGCTTGGGACTGGGGCTCGCCGCGCTGGGCACGGTCGCGATCGGACTTGTGCCGCCGGTGACGATCGCGGTCATCACGCTGGCCCAGGGGGCGGCGCAGGCGCTCCTCTAGGGCATCGTCGGTCTGCGCACGTGGTGCACATCCGACCCAAGCGCTAAGACCCCCTTCGTCGACCGCTGTGGCCGTCGCGGCACGCACCGGTGATATGCGGTAGGAATGGGCCAAACCCCGCTTCGCGCACTCCCGTAGGGACCAGCCGTTAGGCTTGGCCGGCTCCAAGATGCAGATGAAACCCTTGCGCCCGGTCCGGGCCGTGCCGGACGGGACCGGCCAGCTGCGCGACTACCTGGCTGCCCTGCTCGGCAACGACGGGCGGCTGATCGTCGCGTCCAACCGCGGGCCTTTGAGCTTCAGCCGGGCGCGCAGCGGTGAGTGGCGGGCGAAGCGCGGCTCGGGCGGCCTGGTCACGGCGCTGGGCGAGATCGGCCGGCTCGCGCCGGTGACCTGGGTCAGCGCGGCCATGGATCGCGAGGACAGGGCGGCCGCGGAAGCGCTCAACGGTCCGCCCAGCGATGCGCAGGCGGAGCTCCTACGCCTCATCGAGCACGAGCTGCCGGGCCAGGACATAAGGCTCGATATGCGGCCGGTTGCGGAGGACGCCTGGCGGGCGCACTACTCCCAGTTCGCCAATCCCTTTCTGTGGTTCACGCAGCACCAGCTGTTCACGCTCCACTACGAGCCGACCGTGGACGACGAGCTGATCAAGGCGTGGCGCCGCGGCTACAGCGTCATCAACGATTCGCTCGCCCAGGCCGTGCTCCGCCAGACCTACACCACGCAGGGTCGTCCGGTGGTGCTTCTCCAGGACTACCACCTGTATCTGGCCGCGGGCGAGATTCGCGCCGAGCGACCCGACGCCCTGCTGCTGCACTTCAACCACATCCCGTGGCCAGCGGTCGATACCTGGATGATGCTCCCCCAGGGACTGCGCCGCGGCATCTGCGAGGGCTTGCTGGCGAACGACATCGTCGGGCTCCAGACCGACCGCTACGCGACGAACTTCCTATCGAGCGTCGGCGCGTTCGTGCGCGACGCGGAGGTCGACCCCGACGGGCGCCACGTGCGCTGGCGCGGCCGGACGATCTGGGTGCGCGCCTACCCCATCTCGATCCAGCCCGATTCGCTGGCAGCGTTCGCGCGCAGCCCAGCGGTCGAACGCCGTCGCGCCGAGTTGCGCGCGCGCCTCGAGCGCGTCGGTAACCCGCGGCTGATCGTGCGCGTGGACCGCCTCGAGCCATCGAAGAACGCACTGCGCGGCTTCGTCGCGTTCGAGAACCTGCTCAAGCGCCGGCCCGAGCTGCGTGAGTCGGTGCGCTTCCTGGCCATCCAGTCGGTCAGCCGGCCGGACATCCCCGACTACGTCCAGTACGCCGCCGCCGTGCGTGAGGCAGTCGCCCGGGTGAACGGGCTGGCCGATCCCGACGAAGCCCCGATCTGGCTGCTGGACGGCTCCGACTACGACCTGGCCATCGCCGCGCTATCGCTGGCCGATGTCGTGCTCGTCAACCCGGTCGTGGACGGGATGAACCTCGTGGCCAAGGAAGCAGCGATCGTCAGCCGCGCGGCATTGGTGCTGAGCGAGACCGCCGGCGCGGCCGAGCAGCTGGCGAGCGACGCGCTGATGGTCAGCGCGGCCGACGTCTCGGGCACGGCGGCCATGCTCGAGCGCGCCCTGGACATGCCGCTTGCCGAGCGCCTGTTGCGCATCCGCCGCCTGCGCGCGTCGGTGCGCGAGGAGGACCTGCGCTGGTGGCTGACGCGCCAGCTGCGCGACCTCGCCGCATGGTCCAAGGGCCGCCGGCCGCCGTCGCGCGCGTTGCGCGACACCACGCGCGAGTTCGAGCCGACGCTGCACGACTAAAGCAGCGGGGCAGGCTGGGCCGCGCAGCCGGCTGAGCCGCGCGGCCGGCTAGGCGCTGTCCGCCTCCAGCCGGCGCGCGAGCGCGGCCAGGAACCGTGTCGCATCCGCGGGCGAGCCAAGGACAACGTCCGCGGCCTCGATGACCTCGGCGATGATGTTGTCGGGCCGCGCCTTTACGGCCACGGCGATGCCGTCGGTCACGCCCTTGGCACGCAGCTCGCGCAACGCTCGGAAGGCCATCGCGTCGCTGACATCGTCACCGAGCATGAACACCGCATGCGGCGCGTAGCGCTCGACGAGCGCCTGGAGCGATTCACCTTTCGCGACCGCGCCGTACGGCCGCAATTCCAGCACGCGCCGGCCGGGGAAGCGCTCCAGGATGCCGGCCGGTTCGAGCTTGTCGACGGCGGCGCGAACGTCGTGCGCAGCCTGCGCGAGATCGGGCGCGGTCCGGAAGTGGAACGCGACCGCGGGCGGCTTGCGCTCCACGACCAGCCAGGGTTCTGTGATCAGCTTCGGGACCTCGTCCGACAGCAGCGCGGCGGCATGCACCGCCTCGTGCGCGGCATCGTCGACCTCCGTCTTCAGCCGCTCCGCGCGGCCGCCGCGGCGCAGGAATGCGCGCTCCATGCCGTGGTTACCCAGGTACGTGACGCCACCGACGCGCACGCGGGCGGCCGCGTCACGCGCCGTGCGGCCTGACAGCACGACCACATGCACCCTGGGCATGCCCGCCAGCGCACGCAGCGCGCGCCGGCCCAGCGGCAGGATCGACGCACCCCACGGGTCGTCGACGATGCGCGCGATCGTGCCGTCGAAGTCGGTCACGACGAGCAGCGGCCGCCCATGGAGGTGTTGCGCGGCCATCTCAACAGCACCGCGCAGGTCGCTAACGACCAGTGACGCACGCGTCCGGGTCGCCGCCTGGGTCATCGCGCTAGTCGGTGGCCGAGAACTCGGGGACGAGCACGGTCACGGCCTGGATGAAGGTTTCCTCTGGCGCGCCGCCGTACACGATCTGGCGGACCACGCCATCGGCATCGAGCATGTAATGGACAGGCAGGGCATTTGCCGCCCATTGCGCCTGGATCGAGCCGTCGTGGTCAAGCCCCACGGTGAGGTCGACATCTAGCGCGCGCATGAAATCGCGCACGACCGATCGATCCTCGCCGACATCGATCACGAGCACTGTCATCTGGTCCTTCAGCTGGGCCTCGAAGCGATCCATCATCGGCAGCTCGGTGGCGCACTGCGGACACCATGTGGCCATGAAGTTGATCCAGATCGGGAGGTCGCCGAAGTCGGCCGTGTCGATCAGACTGCCATCGGTCAAGGTCACCTGGATGTTGGGTGCGATCTCGCCTATGGCTGTCCCGATTCCCGGCCCGTTTGGGGTACCGGTGGGCAACACGCTCGGCAACGAACCGCCGCCGGATTGCGTCGGAACCGGCGGGATCGTTACCGCTGGCCGAGTCGGCAGTGGTGCTGGCGTCCCAAGCGTGCCCGCCAGCAGCAGCACCGTGAGCACACCGCCGACGACGAGCGCGGCGATGACGCCGAGGTAGTCGGGTTGGCGCATGAAAAGCGAGAGTACTACGGCGTGGAAAAGGTGGCAGAGGTAGCATCGGGCGTCCAATGAAGGTCGTTATCTGGCTGCTCGATCGCTTCGTGCCCACTGTCCTGATGGGCTCGAGCGCGGCACTGCTCGCGGTGGGCGTGCTCTCGTACGCGCCGTCGGCGTTTGGCCAATGGCAGACGCCGGAGCCCACAATCGGCGGCGACCCGTTGTTCGAGACCACCGGTCCGGATGGCGGTGTCGCCTGGGCGAGCGGCGACCCGAACGGCTCGGGTGACCTCCCGCGCGCTACGCCCAGCCCCGTGCCGAGCCCGCAACCGGCCACCCCGATCCCGATAGGGCCGACCCCCACACCGACATCAACACCGGCCGGGGATGCGGTGGTGACGCGTGTCCTCATCCCGTCGCTCGACATCGACCTGCCGGTGGTAGCGGGCGACCTGGAGGTGCGCGGCAACGAGGGCAATTACCCGCTGTGCGACGTGGCGATGTACATGATCGGCTTCGTCAATCCGGGCCAGCCCGGCACGACATACATCTACGGCCACGCCCAGGCGGGCATGTTCGCGCCGCTACTTCACGCCTCGAAGTACAACAACGGCGCATCCATGATCGGCGCCTTGGTCCAGGTCTACACGAACGACAGCATGCTCCACCTGTACGAGATCAAGCTGGTCAAGCGCCACGCCACGGATCTGTCGATCACCCGCGTCCCAGCCGGTGTCCACCAGCTCGTGCTCCAGACGAGCGAGGGCTGGCATGGCCACATCCCCAAGCTGCAGGTGGCGGCCAAGCCGCTGACCGTTCTGCCGGTGAGCTATGGCGACGCCCATCCGACGCCCCATCCACGGGTGTGCCTACCAGACTGACCGCCAGTTAGACCCAGCCCCGGCGGCGGAAGTAGTAGGCGACGAGCAGCGCGAGGACGACGGCGCTGACGGCGACCAGCCAGAAGCCCCACGACTCCGTGAAGTTGAATGCGGCGCCCGCCTCGCTCATGCCGAAGATGCCGCCAATGGCGCCTATGGTGGCCAGGATCACGGTCACCCCGGTGAGGCGCTTCATCGTGTCTGACAGGTTGTTGTTGATCTGCGACAGGTATATGTCGAGTGTCGTGCTGACCAGCTCGCGATATGAGTCGAGCTCGTCGGTCAACCGGATCAGGTGGTCATACACGTCGCGGAAGTAGACGATCCGCTCCGGCTTGATCAGGCCAAGATCGCGGTTCGTGAGTTGATTGAAGATCTCGCGTTGTGGATTGACCGCGTGGCGGATCTCAAGCAGGTCGCGGCGCAACGTGAACAATCGCTCTAAGACCCACGTGCCCGGCTTGCGCACGACTTCGACCTCAAGCTCATCGATCTCGTCGCCCAGCTTGTCGAAGACAGGGAAGTACTGGTCAACCAGCCAGTCGGTGACCGACCAGAGCATGAAGTCGGGACCTTCGGTTAGGTAGGCACCTGGCTCGCGGCGCATGAATGGCGCGTCGCGCAGGTCAATACCTGCATCGTGCGACGTCAGCAGATAGCGCGGCCCGAGCACGATGTCGAGCTCGTGGGGCACCACCTCGCCCGCATATTCGAGCCCGAACATGACGAGGTGCAGCGCGTCACCGGTCTGCTCGATCTTGGCACGCTGGTTGCGTTCGAGGATGTCTTCCGTCACCAGTGGATGTAGCGCGAGCAGCTTGGTCAGCGCCTCGAGTACCGGTGGGTCGGGTGAGATGAGGTCGATCCACAGCCGCGATTGGTCGTCGGCATGGGCCTTCTTGATAGCTTCGAGATCGGTCAGCGTCCTCAGCCCGCCGGCCTGGCTCCACGCCAGGGCCCACGCCTTGCCGTCGCCTGCGGGGTGGCGCTCAGATGGCGAGCCCCGCTCGTGACGCCTCCTCGACGACATTGCCCGCGTCCTCATCCTGCGCGGCGCGGGCGTGGCTGCCCGGGCGGTTGCGCATGGCGAGCGTAGGCAGAATCGCGACTGCCGTCACGGCGGCGGCGACAACGAACGTCCACGCGAGGATCGACGAGGCCTGCCCGGACGCCCAGCGCTCAAGCGCATCGACCACCAGGTAGTCCTCGAGCGGCCGGCCGCGCAGCGCTTCCGGCAACACCGCGTCGCGCGCCACCGGGTCGACGAGGACGACGCTGAGCGCCTCGATCCGGTTCGAGCCGAGAACGGTCAGCGCGGCAAGGCCCGTGCCCATGCCGATCATGCGCGCCACGGTCAGCGCGGCCGAGCCCACGCCAAATGCCGTGCGGCCCAGCGCCTCGAGCGCGCCGGTCGTCCGCGCAGTGACGGTCACGCCGAAGCCCAGCCCGAACAGCGCCAGGGCCGCGCACAGCGTCGCGAGGTCGGTCGACGGCTCGGCCCGCGCGAGGATCAGCAACCCACCGATCTCCGCCAGCAGCCCAGCGAGGCTCGGGATCATCACGCCCAGCGGGCGCACCAGGAAGCCGGCGCTCAGGGCACCGATGGCCATCGCCCCGGCCAGCGCGCCGAGCGTCAGCTGCTGCTCCGCCGGGCCGGCATAGCGCACCCGGTCGACGAAGACCGCGGCGCCGATGATCGCGGTTGCGAGCGAGTAGCCGGTCAGCAGGCTCATCAGCACGGCGCCGCTGAACGTTCGGTCGCGGAACAGGCCCAACCTGATGAACGGCTCGCGGGCACGGGCAAAACGCACCACGGCCAGCACGAGCAGCACCGCGGCGGCAAGGGCGAGCAGCGCCGGGTCGGGCACGTTGGGCGCCCCGATCACGGTCAGCGCCACCAACGCCAGGGCGAGCCCGGAGGTGAACAGAACCGCGCCGACCACGTCAAGCCGCCCGGCGCCGGCCTGGCGCGGCCACGCCGGCGCAGCGGCCCACAGGTACAGGCCGGATAGCACCGCCAGCGGCGCCGGCAGGTAGAAGACCCAGCGCCAGGCCGGCGCCGTGAGTACGCCCGCCGGCACCTCGAGCGACAGCACCGCCGCGCCAACCACCGGTCCTGCGGCCATGCCGACGAAGGACAGCGCGCCGATCACGCCGATGGCGCGGGCGCGGGCATGGCCCTCGAACAGGTGACCCGCCGCGGCCGTCGCGAGCGGGAAGATCGCGCCCGCGCCCGCGCCCTGCACGATGCGCGCGCCGATCAGCCATTCGAGGTTCTGGGCCGCGCCGCACGCCAGCGAGCCGAGGGCGAAGGCGCCCAGCGACAGGCCGTACAGCGTGGCGAGCGAATACCGGTCGGCGGCGCGGCCGGCCAGCGGCATGACCGCGACGTACGCCACCAGGTAGCCGTTCACGATCCACGACGCCTCGCGCAGCCGCGTCCAACCCCCTAAGTCCGCGATGATGCTCGGCAGGGCGACGGCCGTGATCATCAGCTCGATGCCGACGAGCAGCACGCCCATACCGAGTGCGCCAAGAAGCACCCACGCGCCGGCGCGCGGGGAGTGGCTCACAGCCAGTCGCGCGCCTTGAAGACCAGGAAGAGGCCCACGCTGACGACGACCATGAGCATCAGCGCGAAGGGATAGCCAAAGGCCCATTGGAGCTCGGGCATGCTGACGAAGTTCATGCCATAGATCGTGCCGATGAGCGTGGGCGCGAAGATGATGGCGGCCCAGGCGGAGATGCGTTTCACCTCCTCGTTCTGGGCGAAGCTCGCCTCGGTCAGGCGCTTGATCTCCTCGTTCTGGGCCTGGTTCACCAGTGTCGCGTTGAGCGTCAGGATGTCCGACAGGATCTGGCGGAAGCCGTCAACGCGCTCGACGACCGTGGTGGCGTGGTCGGCCACGTCGCGCAGGTAGCGCTGGAGCTCCTCATCGGTGTGGTACTTCTCGAAGCCCGCCTCGAGACCCGCGAGCACGGCCAGCAGGGGTCGCGTCGAGCGCTGGAAGTCGATCACCTCGCGCGACAGCTCATAGATGCGCCGCGACACCTTGGGGTCGCCGCGGTACACCTCGACCTCAATCTCGTCGATGTCCTTCTGCAGTCCGGCGACGACCGGCGCATAGCCGTCGACGACGCGGTCGAGGATCGCGTACAGCACCGCCTCAGGACCGCGGCTCAG
>DATBRX010000014.1:0-2454 GCA_036560085.1 Candidatus Limnocylindrales bacterium | reverse complement strand
CAGGCAGCTCCATCTGCTGCGTCTTGGCGATGTGCAGCCGCGTCAGGTCGACGCCGCGCAGCAGCGGATCGTTGACCGCGGGCTGGCCCATGCCGAACGCATCGAGCGTGCCCAGGACCACACCGAGCGGGCTCGTTGCCGGGGGAGCAAACGCGAGGATCGGCTTGTTCGGCAGGTCGGGCGGCACGAAGCCGTCGAAGACGATGAGGTCGAACTTGTCCTTGCCAGTGGTGGTCGGCCATTGCGCAGCCGTTGCCCCGTACAGCTCGACATTGGGCAGCAGGGCGAACGCGTTCTGGATGTAGACGTTGCCCGGCCCGACGAGCAGCACCTTGCGCAGTGAATCGGGCGGCACGATCGCCCACGCGGCGTCATCGAGCGGCAGGTAGTCGGGCGGTCCGACCGGCGCGTCGTCATCAGTGGCGGGCGCGAGCCGCGCCTCGACGACCGCTGAACCCGCGGGCAGCTCGTCGATCACGATGTCCGCCCGGCTGAGCGGCTCGAGATACAGGTCGCGCGCCGTGACCGACACGCCGTCCGCGAGAATCTGCAGCGAGCGGCCGACGCGCGACGCCGAGTAGTTGGCGATGCTCACGAAGAGCGTGCGCTTGAGACCCGATGGATCGGCGCGAACGGCCAGTGCGGCGATGGCCTGGTTGTCGCGCTCGCGGCCGACAGTGAGGACCTTGACGGGCACCTCGAGGGCGACGTCAGGTGAGGCCGAGAAGGCGTCGTCGGTCACCACGAGCACCTCGGCACCCCGGGCCCGCTTGGCCAGCGAGTTGGCCAGCTTGAGCGCGTCGGTCAGATCGGACGCAGATGTCGACGCCTCGACCGATTCGATGGCCTGGCTGATGCGGCCCCGATCTGTCGCCTCGTTGGCCACCACGCGGGCGGTATCGCCTGCCGCGATCACGCTCACCCGACCGTCCGATGGGACCTGGACGAGCTGTTCCTGGGCGAGGCGCTTGGCGGCGGTCAGTCGGTCGGGGAAGACGTCCGTGGCGGACATCGATGCCGACGCGTCGATGACCAGGACGAGGTCACGGGCGAGGCCCGCGGGATGCTCGCTGAACGGCCGCGCGACGACGAACGCGAGCAGCAGCGCGAGCAGCAGCTGCAGCAGGAGAAGCAGCGAGCGCTTGAGCTTCTGCCACGGCGCGTTGGCCTCGACATCTCTTACGAGCTGTTGCCAGAGGAACGTGCTGCTGACGGGCTGCGTTGGCCGGCGCAGGCGCAGCATGTAGAAGGCGACGATGATCGGGATCGCGATGAGGCCGAGCAGCGCCAGCGGTGCGAGCAGACCCATGGCTCAGGCGGCGACCACGTTGCGCCGGCGGAGCTCGGCGAAGACCAGGTCCGCGAGTGGCAGGGTCGTGGGAATTGGCACGTACGAGACGCGGCGCTTGGTGCTGACCTCCTCGAGGCGCGCCTGCCAGGCCGCGAGGCGGCTCTTGTAGGCATCGATCGTGTACAGGTCGGCGGTCACGTTGACGCCGTCGCCAGTCTCGCGGTCGACGAGGCGTAGGTCGCCCTCGAGCGGCGGATCGAGCTCATCGGTCGAGAGCGTGTGCAGGATGGCGACGTCACAGCGCGTGCCGGCAAGCTCGGAGATCGCCCGCTCGACGTTCGCGTCAAAGAGGTCGCTGATCAGCATCAGCGGGCCGCGCTGCGTGATCTGGGCCGCGTAGTGGCGGCACGCGGAGACAAGGTCAGTTGGGCCGGGCGCGGGCTGCACGCTGCTCAGGTCGGCCAGCACCTGGAAGACGCGGCCCGTGCCACGCACGGGTGGGAAGCGCCGTGCCACGCGGCCCTGCAAGACGGCCATGCTGATCCGGTCATATGACGCGAGGCCCACATAGGCCAGCGCTGCGGCGGCGCGCTTCGCGAACAGCAGCTTGTCCGGCGCGCCGCCCTCCATGCTGGCGGACGCGTCCACGAGGATGTGGACGTTGACGTCCTCTTCCTCGATGAACAGCTTGATGAAGAGCTTCTCGAGCCGCGCGTACAGGTTCCAGTCGAGCGAGCGCAGGTCGTCGCCGAGCGAGTAGTCGCGGTAGTCGGTGAACTCGACGCTCTGGCCGCGCTTGACGCTGCGGCGCACGCCCTTCATGCCGCCGCGCACGGCCTTGCGCGTGACCAGCATCAGCCGCTCGAGCTGGCGCAGGAACGCCTCGTCGAAGACCGTGGGGTCAACGGCCGACGGCAGCAGCTCGCGCTTCATCGCCGGCTGCCTCGCGGCTTGGCCGCTGGCGTGACGCTGCTATGGTCAAAACGAGCCCTAATTGCCTGGAGCGAGGCCCATCGCGCCGCTGATCGGGCACCGTGTGAGCTCCGGTGAGCGTGGCTTGCCCAGGTCGGCGTTGAAAGGGTGCATTGAAGGGGTGCCTCAGTGCCCCTTAAGCGCCGCGGTGACCATAGTGGTGTCACGCGACGAGACAAGGGTCGCCAGGG
>DATBRX010000013.1:0-4367 GCA_036560085.1 Candidatus Limnocylindrales bacterium | reverse complement strand
CGTTGCCTACGCAATCGCCGTTGGTGCCGCTCTGATCCCGAGTGAGATGGCCTACCTGCGTTACGGCGCGGTCATCGCCCTGATCGGCGTGTATGCCTGGTACGTCAAGAGCCACTTCGAGGCCGATCCGGACGTCGACGCCGCCGACCTCACGCCACTGCGCTTCCGGCGCGTCGACGTGCGCCACCACAGGACCGTGCCGGAGTCGCCGCGCCTGCGGATCGTCACGCTGCAGGTCCTGGTGGCGCTGGCGATGATCATCGGCGGCGCGGTCATATTCGTGGACGCGGTCGAGCACATCGCCACGGATCTTCAGCTGCCGGCGATCCTCATCTCGCTCGTCGTGGCGCCCATCGCGACCGAGCTGCCCGAGAAGTTCAACAGCCTGATCTGGGTGCGCAACGGCAAGGACACGCTGGCGATGGGCAACATCACCGGGGCCATGGTCTTCCAGTCGTGCATCCCGACGACGATCGGGGTGCTGCTGGCCGCGGATGCCTGGTCGCTCGCCGGCGCGTCAACCGAGACGCTCATCAGCTTCGCGTCGGCCGGGATCGCGTTCGCGTCCACGCTGCTCATCTTCTGGCCAATGGTGCGGCGCGGCTCGCTCAGCGGCCGTCACCTGCTCATTGGCGGAATCTTCTACGCGCTCTACCTGGCGCTTGTCATCGGCCGCCTGACAGGGCTGCTGTAAGGCATTTGGCCCGAATCAATGGGTGCCAAGGGCTCATCTGATGCACTCGGGGCAGGGGTATACTCCGCGCCGATGCTGACCCAGAAACCCGCCAGGTCGCCGCTACCCGGGACTGGCGCCCGGCCAGCCGACGACTCCATCGTCGCCTACTTCCAGGGCAAGTTCGTTCCTCTCTCTGAGGCGCGCCTGCCCGTGATGACGCACGGCTTCCTGTACGGCACTGCCACGTTCGAGGGCATCCGCGCCTATTGGAACGAGGAGCAGGAGCAGCTCTACGGGCTCAAGCTGCTCGAGCACTACAAGCGCATGGAGCGCTCGGCCAAGGTGCTGCTCATGAAACTGCCGATGCCGCCCGAGGAGCTCGTTGCCCTGACGGTCGAGCTGCTGCGCAAGAATGGCTTCCGCCAGGACGCGTACATCCGGCCCACGCTGTACAAGTCGAGCGAGATCATTGGGGTCCGCCTGCACAACCTCGAGCAGGACCTGCTGATCTTCACGGTGCCATTCGGTGAGTACATCGCCATCGACCGCGGCATCAGCGCGCAGGTCGTCTCGTGGCGTCGCAACAGCGACCAGTCGCTGCCGGCGCGCGCCAAGATCACCGGCGCGTACGTGAACAGCGCGTTCTCCAAGAGCGAGGCCGTCCTCAACGGCTACGACGAGGCGATCGTGCTGACCATCGACGGCTCCGTGTCGGAAGGATCGGCGGAGAACCTCTTCATCGTGCGCGACGGCAAGCTCATCACGCCGGCCATCAGCGACGACATCCTCGAGGGCATCACGCGCTCCGGGCTGATGCAGCTCGCGCGCGAGGAGATGGGCCTCGAGACGGTGGTGCGCACGGTCGATCGCAGCGAGCTCTACTCGTGCGACGAGGCGTTTCTGTGCGGCACCGGTGCGCAGCTCTCGCCCATCGTCGACATCGACCATCGCCAGGTGGGCAATGGTGAAGTCGGCCCGATCACGCGCCAGCTGGCCAAGCTCTACTTCGACACCGTTCGCGGCAGGATGCCCGCCTACTCCGACTGGGTCACGCCCATCTACTAGGGCCCCAGCCGCGAGGGGGTCGCGCGGCTAGACTTGAACGTCCCATGTCGGTCGAGTCGCGCACCCCGAGCCCGTTTGCGCCTGTCGCGCGCACGCTTGACCTGCCCGCGCTCGAGCATGACGTGCTGCGCCTCTGGGACGAGCGCCAGACGTTCGCGCGGCTGAGGGAGCAGAACGCCGGACACGAACGCTGGTCGTTCCTCGACGGCCCGATCACGGCCAACAATCCGATGGGCGTCCACCACGCCTGGGGGCGCACCTACAAGGACATGTTCCAGCGCTTCCACGCGATGCTCGGCCATGACCAGCGCTACCAGAACGGCTTCGATTGCCAGGGCCTGTGGGTGGAGGTCAACGTCGAGCGCGAGCTCGGTTTCACGAGCAAGCGCGACATCGAGAGCTTCGGCATCGCCAAGTTCATCAACCTGTGCAAGCAGCGCGTCCTGACGTACGCCGCGCTCCAGACAGAGCAGTCGCAGCGCCTGGGCATGTGGATGGATTGGAATGACCCGGCCGAGCTGCGGCGTCTGCACGATCTGCTGGGCGAGGATCCATCGCAGCGGGTAACCGTCCAGGGCCCGGACGGATCCGTGACCGATTCGGTCGAGATGGTGGTCGGCCGGCTTGGCCTGCCCGAGCTGGGTGGGTCGTACTTCACCTTCAGCAACGAGAACAACTACCTCATCTGGCAGTTCCTGGCCGAGTGCAACAAGCGCGGCTGGATCTACAAGGGCCACGACTCCATGCCGTGGTGCACGCGCTGCGGCACCGGCATCAGCCAGATGGAGATGAACGAGGGCTACCAGGACCGCGAGGATCCGGGACTGACCGTGCGCCTGCCGCTGGTCGAGCGGCCAGGGGAGTACCTGCTGGTCTGGACGACGACCCCGTGGACGCTCGCCGCGAACGTCGCCGCGGCCGTGGGGCCGGCGCTCGCCTACGTCAAGGTGCGCCAGGGCGAGGACGAGTACTGGCTCGGCAAGGGCACGCTCAAGACCGCCCTCAAGGGCGATTTCAAGGTGCTCGAGGAGCAGCCCGGAACACACCTGGTCGGCTGGCGCTATCGCGGGCCGTTCGACGAGCTGCCATACGTGCAGTCGGCATTCGCTGAGGGCAAGGGCGACGAGGGTGGCGCCGGTGACTTCTCTGATCCAGTGCACCGCGTCGTCGCGTGGACCGACGTGACCGAGGCCGAGGGCACGGGCATCGTTCACATCGCGCCCGGCGCCGGCGCCGAGGACTATCGCCTGGGCAAGGACCTGGGGCTGCCGGTCATTGCACCGCTCGACGAGTTCGGGCACTACCTCGACGGCTTCGGCTGGCTATCAGGTTTGGACGCGCACGCGGTGGCGGAGCGCGTCGTCGAGGACTTGCAGGGCAAGGGCGTCTTCTACCACCTCGAGCCGTACAGCCATCGCTACCCGCACTGCTGGCGCTGCGGCACGGCGTTGCTCTTCCGCGTCGTCGACGAGTGGTACATCTCGATGGGCGCGGTCTACGACAAGCCGCGTGACCAGGTGACGGCCGCTGAGAAGGAGCGCAGCCTGCGCTACCAGATCATGGACGTCGTCGACGACATTCGGTGGTTGCCGGGCTTCGGCTACGAGCGCGAGCTGGACTGGCTGCGCACGATGGCCGACTGGATGATCTCCAAGAAGCGCTACTGGGGCCTGTCGCTGCCCATCTGGGAGTGCGCGTCGTGCGGCCACTTCGACGTGGTCGGCAGCCGCGACGAGCTGCAGCAGCGCGCCCTTGCCGGGTGGCAGGACTTCGACGGCCACACGCCGCACCGGCCGTACGTCGACGCGGTGAAGATCGCCTGTTCGGCGTGCGGCGCTGAGATCTCGCGCATCCCAGACGTGGGCAATCCCTGGCTGGACGCGGGCATCGTGCCGTTCTCGACGATGCACTACCGCGTCGATCCCGACAACTGGGCCAAGTGGTTCCCGGCCGACTTCATCACCGAGTCGTTCCCCGGCCAGTTCCGCAACTGGTTCTACTCGATGCTCGCCATGAGCACCGTGCTGCGCCGCGAGGCGCCCTTCAAGACGATCCTCGGCTACGCCACGCTTTTCGGTGAGGACGGGCGGCCCATGCACAAGAGCTGGGGCAACTCGATCGAGTTCAACGAGGCAGCCGAGCGCATGGGCGTCGACGTGATGCGCTGGATGTACGCCAAGGCGCGGCCGGAGGAGAACATCCTCTTTGGCTACCACACCGCGGACGAGGTGCGGCGCGAGCTGCTCGTGCTGTGGAACGTCTACGTCTTCTTCGTCACCTACGCCCGACTCGCCGCCTGGACGCCTGCCAGCTCCGACTCGGCGGGCGACCCGGTTGGGTCAGGCGTGCTCGATCGCTGGATCCTGTCGCGCTCCCATGGGCTGGCGCGCGACGTTGGGGCGCGCCTGGCGGACTTCGACTCAACCGGTGCGACGCGGCTTGTCAGCACCTACATCGACGATCTGTCGACGTGGTACCTGCGCCGTTCGCGCTCGCGCATGCGTTCGACGGCGAGCGCCGCGGAGCGGGAAGCGGCGTTCGCGACGCTGCACCTGGCGCTCACAACGGCCAGCCGCGTGCTCGCGCCCATCCTGCCCTTCATGTCGGAGGCGATGTACCAGAACCT
>DATBRX010000012.1:0-4266 GCA_036560085.1 Candidatus Limnocylindrales bacterium | reverse complement strand
TAACGCCCTCGACCGCGATGAGCCGCGACTCGAATGCCTCGCAGGCGAGGCCGGTCGCCGCCCTCAGCGGTGCTGGCCGCGAACCTTCGCCCAGGTAGACGAGATCGACCGCGCTACCCAGGTGGAGCGTCGCCTCACCGTGGCGCTCGCCCAGGACCCCCGTCGCCGAGACGTAGGTGCCGGCCACCAACGCCGGCCAGTCGGCCGACTCGAGGCGTAGCGCGACGCCGGCCGCGCCCAGGTCGAGGTACGCGGTTCGTCCGTCGTCGATCAGGCCCGTTGCGGTGATGAGCTGGCCGGTCAACGTGACGATGGGTCCGGTCGGGCCTGGCGTCGGCGAGGCGGCCGGGGTCGGCGAAGCGACCGACGTCGGGAATGGCCACGGCGTGGCCGTTGGGGTGGGCGCCGCCCACTCGCAGATAGGAGTCGGCACCGGCGTGGAGGTCGGGCTGGGTGTGGCCACGAGCGCCGGCACCGGAGGCGCGGCCAATCCCTGCGCAATTGGCGCGGCGTTGAGCAACGTGTCGGCGAGGTTGTCGTTAGTGTCCGTGCCGTTGCCCAGCGCGGCGCCAGGTCGCCGCTCGAGGCTTGAGCCTGCGGGCGGCGCTGACCCTGGACGCGCCTCGACAAGGGCCGACGCCGCGTCACCCCAGCTGAGTGAGTCGATCACCGTCCCGCCAAGCGTGCGCACGGCGATCGACCCGCCCGCGCCAGAGAGTCCGCCGCTGTACGTCCCGTCGGCGCTGGCCGCGTACAGCCCGGCCGAGTTCGCGACCAACAAGTGGCGATGCGCGCCCAGGGCCAGCGCCGACCAGGTCTGCTTGCGCGTCACCGTCGAGCCGCTCGACGTCACGTAAACAAGCTCCAGCCCGCCCAGGTCCACTTCGATGGGTGATGCGTTGTAGAGCTCGACGAATTCGTCCGACGCACTCGCACCGCCGGTCATCACCTCGCTTACGAGCAGACCCGCCGACGCTGGCCAGGCGACGGCCGACGCCCCGACGGGCGCCCATGCCAGGCAGAACGCCGCGACCAACCCGGCCAGCCAGATGATCCGAGGAACACGCGCTCGAACAGCCACGAACGAAGAACCTCCGCGGCGGCAGGACGCGACACGTTTACGCCGGCGGATGCTGCGGCGGAGGCGGCGGAGGCGGTGGGAAGATCTTCGTCGGTTGGCCTTATCGGCCGATTACCCGGTGTTCCACACCCCATGCGCTAGCATCCGACCCCCACCCCTTTCCTGAAGGAGATCCGACTTGGCCCGCGCCAAGAACACGTCACGCGCCGAGGCCCGCAAGCGCACCCGAGAGGTCCAACGCGCCGAGCTGGCCGAGGACGGGCAGCTCGACGACGCCCTGGACGACGTTTCCGAGGACGCTCAGCCAGCACGCCGGCCGAGCATGTTCCAGATGCCCAACGTCCTCGAGGACATCCGCGCGCTGCCGAGCATCTTTCGCAGTCGCAGGCTGATCTGGCTGCCGTTCATCCTGGTCGCGATTGGCTTCCTCCTGGCGCTCGTCATCTACGGCGTACCAGTCGAGTTCCAGCCGTGGGTCGCGCTCTACCTGCAGTTCTTCTTCGTGCCACAGGGCCTCTTTGCCTACTTCATCGCGGGCTTCGTGGCACCGCGCGCGTCATACCTGCTGGGCGGGATGCTGGGCCTCATGAGCGGAATCATGTACGGCACCGCCCTCATAGTGACCCTGCCTCCCGACACAGATGCCGTAGTGCGAGCAAGTGTCGAGTCAGTGGCCCTGTCGAGCCCGGTCATGGGCGGCATCCTGGGCACATTCGCCGGCGGCTTCGCGGCGTGGTACCGCAACTTCTTGCGGGGCATGCAGCAGAGCGGCGCGCAGCGACGGGCCGATCGCGAGGCGCGCGAGCGCGCCAAGCGGCGCGAGGAGCGCCAGGAAGCGCGCAAGGTCTTCAAGGGGCGCTAGCGCCACAGGTTGCTCCCCCGGCGGGCGCCAAGGCTCAGCCCACGCGGCGCATGCCGGCGTGGCCCATGTGCCTGACGCCCTGCGGCTGATTGGGCCCGCCGGCCGGTCGGGCGACCGCGGCGAGTGACTCGACCCGGTCGGCGATCACGTTGACCACGTCCGACTGGCGTTCCAGGCGGCCCTCCACGTACAGCAGGGCGTGCCGGCGCACGGTAGCCCGGAAGGCTGCCCAGGTATCCGGCCAGAGAGTGACGTTGACCATGCCGGTCTCGTCCTCGAGCGCCAGGAAAACGGTGCCCTTGGCAGTCATGGGGTGCTGGCGCGTTACGACGAGCCCGCCGATCTTCACCCGACCCGGCCGCGTGTCGACCAGCGCGCCGGCGGTGGTCACACCAAGTGAGTCGAGCGCCGGCCGGAACAGCTCGATGACCTGCCGGCGCGCGTCGAGCGACAGGATTGCATAGGCATCACCAAGGCGTTCGAGCTCGGTCGGTGGCGGTAGGTCGGGCGCATCGGTCGGTGGCAAGCGGAGATCGAGTGGCCGGCCTTGGGCCTTCTTCGAACCGACACTCCGGCCGTCGTACCGGCCGCGCGTCGCGCCGGTGATCTCGCGCAATTGCCAGAGCAGCTTGCGCCGCGGCTCATTGAACGAGTCAAGGGCGCCGGCCCGGATCAGCCGTGCCAGGACCTCCTCGGCAAGCTCTGTCCGCGCCGCGAGGTCGGCCAGCGACTGGAAGGGACCGCCGCGCGCCACCTCGGCGTCGAGCGCCTCCCCCTCGGCCTCGCCGATGCCCTTGACGAGGCCCAACCCCAGTCGGATGCCGTAGCCGATCGCGGTCGGCGCGGCCCAGCGGTCGCGTGCCTGCTGGTCGGGCACCACGCAGCCACTTGATTGGACCGCAACCGGCCGGTGGTCGATGCCGGCGCCGTCGGGGAGCGGCTCGTCGGGCATCCCGACCCACTCCGTCCGCGTGAGGTAGCGGCTCCTGTTGACATCGACCGGTAGGACGGCCACCCCGTGGCGCTTGGCGTCATTCACCAGGACCTCGATCGGGTAGAAGCCCATGGGCTGGGCGTTGATGAGCCCGGTAACGAACTGTGCGGGATAGAACAGCTTCAGGAACGCGCTTTCGTAGGCGGTCCGGGCGAACGCGGCCGCGTGGCTCTTGTTGAAGCCGAAGCTGGCGAACGCCGATACCTGGCGGAACAGCTCCTCCGCCTGTTCGGCGGTCAGGCCGTTGCGGGTGATGCAGCCGTTCACGAAGCGTTCGTGGAGCTTCTCCATCTCGCGGCTGGAACGCCAGGTGCCCATGGCCCGGCGGAAGCCGTCCGACTCACCCGCGCTGAAGCCGGCGACGTCGATCGCGATCTTCATGACCTGCTCCTGGTAGAGGATCACGCCCATCGTCTCCTCGAGCGCGGGCTGCAGGCTGGGATGCAGGTAAGTCACGGGCTCGATGCCCTGGCGCCGTCGCAGGTAGGGGTGGACCGCGTTGCCCTGGATGGGTCCGGGGCGGATGATCGCCACCTCCACTACGAGATCGTCGAGCGTCGTCGGGCGCGATCTTGGGAGCGTCTGCATCTGGGCGCGGCTCTCGATCTGGAAGACGCCCACCGTGTCCGCGGCCTGGATCATGCGGAAGACTTCCGGGATGTCCTCCGGCAGCCGGTCAAGGTCAACGTGGACCGCGCAGTCTGTCGCGATATCTCTGAGCGCGTCATCGATGCTCGACAGCATCCGGAGGCCGAGCAGGTCGAGTTTGATCAGCTTGATCGTCTCGATGTCGCGTTTGTCGTATTGCACCACGACACGGCCCGGCATCGTCGCCCGCTCAAGGGGCGCGATGTCTACCAGGGGAGCGGCCGTGATCAGCATCCCACCGGTGTGGATCGACAGGTGTCGCGGGAAGCCATCGATCTGCGCGGTCAGCTCCAGCCACCTGTCCCACGGCGTCAGCCCTGCCGTCGACCCGAGAGACACGCCCGCAGATGTGTCCTCGCCCGGCCTGACAGCCTCCGTACCCGCACTATGGTTAGTGGGCGCGTTTACCCCGCGATGGATGGCCACCAAACCAGCCCGCTGAGCGTCGGACTGCTCCGAATTGCCCGCCGACGCCCCCTCAGAAATCGTCACCCCAACTGTTTGTCGCTTTCCTAGTAATAGTGCTGGTGGGCCGCTCGACAGCGCGGACTCGAACGCTTCCCCGGGGTCGATGCGGCGCGGCGGGCGTTGCAGCACCGGATGCACCTCCGCGGCCCGATCCTCGGCGCCCAGCCAGCGCACGCTGACCGGCGTGTCGCCCGGCCCGCCCTCGTCATCGGA
>DATBRX010000011.1:0-1633 GCA_036560085.1 Candidatus Limnocylindrales bacterium | reverse complement strand
TTAGGTGACCGACGCCGGTGAGCACTCCATTGCCCATCGGGTTCTGCGCCTTGAGCTCGAAACCCGACTCGGTGTTGCGCAGCGATCCGGCAACGTAGAACTGACGCGCGATGAAGCCCGGGATGTTCATTTGCCAAGGTTAGGCGATACTTGGCGCTCCCCCGCGGTGGCCATAGCTCAACCGGCAGAGCATCGGATTGTGGATCCGAAGGTTATGGGTTCGACCCCCATTGGCCACCCCATTTACCCCACGTTGAACGGCGCCGCGTAGCTGGCCCTGCCCTTGTAGTCGGGGCTGTATGCCGCGAGTCTGAGCGCCTGCCAGTGCTCGTCGTCCCACGGCTGCGGCGGTTCGATGCCCATCGATCGAGCGGACTGGAAGCCGAAGCGCGGGTAGTACGCCGCATGGCCGAGCAGACAGATCAGCGGCACGCCGCGCTTGGTGGCCCTGTTGATCTGCTCGCGCATCAGCCGCGCGCCCACACCGCGGCCCTGGAGGTCGGCGCGCACCGCGAACGGGCCGAGCATCCAGACCGGCCGCTGCGTCCCGTCGCTGCCGACGATGAAGCCGCGCGATGCCAGCAGATGGCCGATGACCGCGCCACTCTTGTCGAGCGCGACGATGGACCCGCCCGCGATCTCATCGGCGCTGCCGCGTATGGCGTCGACGATCTCGCCCTCATCGGGCTCCTCGAAAACAAGATCGTGGAGCGCGCGGATCGCGTCCCGGTCGGCCGGACGCTCGGGGCGCACGGTGACCGCCAGCGGTTCCATGGCTTGCAGGTTAGCCGCTCAGCCTGTCCTGACGCCACCCGCCCTGGTGGCGCGAGCGGCCGGAGCTAGCGCCAGACCTCGGCGAGGACGCGCTCGTCCTGCTCCCTGGCGCTGCCCGACATGCCTGCCGCGTGGCCCAGCTCGAACGCCGCGATGTCGGCGTCGATCATGTGCGCCTTCTTGCGACCGAGCAGCTCGCGGATCGCGGCCTCGACTGACGCGCGCTCGACGATGGGCCGGCGCGCGATCAGCCCGCCCAGCGCGACGATGCTGACGAGGCGATCGTCGCCGGCGTCGCGCGCGATCTGCGTGCACGGCACCAGGAGCGCCTCGATATCGGTCCGCGTGACCTGTGCCTCGACCAGTGACGAGTTGATGACGATGAGCCCGCCGTGAGCGACGAGCGGCTCGAACTTGGCGAGCGACGGCGGGTTGAGCACGATCGCCGAGTCGGCCGCATCCAGCGTTGGCGAGCCGATGGGCCGGTCGGCGACGATGACCGTGCACGAGGCGGTGCCGCCGCGCATCTCGGGGCCGTACGACGGCATCCACGACACCTCGCGGCCCTCGAGCAACGCCGCCTGCGCAAGCACGCTGCTGCAGAACAGGATGCCCTGGCCGCCGAACCCGGCGACGATCGTGCCGTGCTGCATCAGTGCGCCTCCGCCGCGGCAAGGGAGCGATCAACGAGCACGCCCAGCGGGTAGGTCTCGATGACGTCTTTTTCTACGTGCTCCATTGATGTCGGCGCCGTCATGCCCCAGCCGACCGGGCAGTTGGACAGGATCTCCACGATGGAGAACCCGCGCTTGGCTTCCTGCGTCTCGAACGCCTTCTTGAGCAGCGTCTTGGCGCGGCC
>DATBRX010000010.1:0-8675 GCA_036560085.1 Candidatus Limnocylindrales bacterium | reverse complement strand
CTCGGCCATCGGGACGGCGCGCCGGCCGCCGGGGCCGACGACGCGCACGGTCGCCTCGTACACGGCGAGAGCGGGAAAGGTGTCGCCCGCGGGCGAGGCGTTGGCGATGTTTCCGCCGATCGTGCCCCGGTTCTGGATCTGCGCCGCGCCGATGGTCGCCGCGGCCTCCCAGAGCGCCGGCAGGTGTTCACGGCATGCATCGGAGTAGCGGATCTGGGTGTAGGTCGTGAGCGCGCCCATCGTCAGGGCGCCGTCCCCGACCGTGATGCCGCGCAGCTCGGGGATGCGCCAGATGTCGAGGACTCGTTCGGGTGGCGGCGCGAGGTCGCCCGTCATCTGGACGATGAGGTCCGTGCCGCCCGCGATCGGCCGCCAAACCTCGCCGCTCGCCAGCAGGGCAAACGCCTCCGCGAGCGTTGCAGGCGACGCGATGGGCGGCTCGACTCGCATCAGGGGCTGGGCGTGGCCGCAGCGGCGAGCGCGATTGCGTCGATGATCTTGGTGTATCCGGTGCAGCGGCACAGGTTGCCCGCGATCGCCTCGCGGATCGCGTCCTCATCGGGACCGCCGCCAGCAGCGATGTATGCCCGCCCGGCCATCAGCATGCCCGGCGTGCAGATGCCGCACTGCGCGCCGCCCGTTTCGAGAAACGCCTGCTGCAGCCGATCGAGTCCGCCCTGCGACGCGAGTCCTTCGACCGTGACGACCTTGGCGCCCTCGACCTGCGCGAGGGGCACCAGGCAGGAATTCGCCAGTTCACCGTCGATGAGCACGCTGCACGCGCCGCACTCACCCTCGCCGCAGCCCTCCTTGGTGCCCGTCAGCCCCAGATCCTCGCGCAGCGCGTCGAGCAGCCGGCGCATGCCCGGCACATCGAGCGCCTGCTCGGCACCGTTGACGGTGAATCGATAGCTCACAGCGCCTCTCCCGAAATCCGCTGCGCGAACACCCAGGTAATTCCCTCCGGATCGCTGGCCATAAACCGCTTGTCGCCAGCCGGTGAGATCTCGAGACTCGTGACGTCGGCGCCGGCAGTTTTCGCCCGCTGGTGGAGGGCATCGACGTCCTCGACGTAGACATGCACCATCGCCGGCGAATCGACCCCGAGTGTCTTCAAGCTCTTGAACGCGGGTCCCATCTGGCCCAGCATCACAAGCCCGTCGGTTCCAAGGATGAGTTCGTGGTGGCTTCGCCCGGCAGCGCCCGTGGTGACCCGGCGCTCGACGAAGCCGAACCCTTGAGTCAGCCACGCCACGGCCCGATCAGCGTCCTCGTACAAGAGGTAGGGCGAGACCGTCTGGTATCCCTCGGGCGGAGCGCCGCGCGTGTCGTGATTGTTCATCCGTCGTACGGCCCGCGCATGGGTTGCGGGTCGGTCCGATCGTCCGGCTTGGGATCCAGGCCGACCTGTGGCGTTCCAGCATCAGCTGCCGACGGAGCCGCCTTGGCCGAGCGCTCCGACACGGTCGAGATGCCCGGAGGCGGCGGAGGCGTGATGCCGTGGAGCGCCGCGAGGATGCGCTCCGGTGACGCCGGCAGGTCGTGGATCCAGGCGCCGGTCGCTTCATGGATCGCCGCGACGACGGCCGCGGCAGGAACGTCCATGGGCAGCTCGCCCACGCCCTTCGCGCCGTGTGGCGCGCCGGAGAAAGGCGATTCGACGAGGATCGAATCGATGCGCGGCGCGTCCAGAGCCGTCGGGATGATGTACGTGGCGAGGCGATCGTTCAGGTAGCGCCCGTCGGCGAGCTTGATCTCCTCGATCGTGGCGTAGCCGACGGCCTGCAGCGTGCCGCCTTCGACCTGCCCCTCCGCCAGGACGGGATGGATGACGTGACCGATGTCGTTGGCGGACACCACGTTGCGCACCGTGACCTCGCCCGTGTCGAGATCGACATCCACCTCGGCGACGCACGCCGCCCAGCCGTACGCCGGGTACGCGTCGCCCTTGTAGGTCTTGTCGTCGAAGTGGACGTTGGGATACGCCTCGAACTGCTGGTCGATGCGCAGCCCGTTGTGGTCGCGCGCGTAATCGACGTACGACTCCGCGAAGGGGCGACCCGTCGCTTCCTCGACCGCGGCGCGCATCCGCCGCGCGGCCTTGATGACGAGGCCGCCGACGACCATCGCCGTCCGGCTCGCCACGGTGGGGCCGGAATCGGGGACGATGGACGTGTCCTGTGGCGCCATCCCGACCGCTTCGATCGGCACACCCAGCTCCTCGGCCGCAAGCTGGGGGAAGATCGTCTTGGTGCCCTGGCCCATCTCCGTTGACGCGGTCAGGACGCGGATCTCGCCGCTCGCGCTCAGCTCCAGGCTGGCGACACTCGCCAGGTAGACCTCGCCGCTGCCCGTGAAGCCGGCGCCGTGCCAGGCCATGGCGAGGCCTATGCCGCGCGCGGTCTTCTGCGACGGGGAGGAAAGGACAGCCGACTTTGCGCCCGCCTGCCGTTCCTGCCGCTGGCGGGCGGTCTGCGATTTGATTCGCTCGAACTCCGCTGCCTCCGCCGCTCGTTCGAGCACTTCGTGCGCGGCGACGCTCTCGCGCAGCACCTGCTCGGACGGCGTGGTGTCGCCCAGCTGGTAAGCCCATTTGCGGCGCAGCTCGAGCGGCGAAATCTGCAGGGCCTCGGCGATGCGGTTGACCTGCATCTCGGCCGCGAACTCGGTTTGCGGCGCGCCAAAGCCGCGAAACGCGCCGTTGGGCGGCGTGTTTGTCGCCATCGCGCGGCCGCGGATCCTGACGTTGGGACACGAGTACGGGCCGCCGGCGTGGAGCGTGCCGCGCGACAACACGACGGGCGTGAGCGTGCAGTAAGCGCCGCCGTCCATCACCACGTCGATGTCCTGAGCCACCAGCGTGCCATCACGCATGACACCGGTGCGATGCGTGACGATCGCCGGGTGTCTCTTCGTCGTTGCAGCGAGGTCCTCGTGGCGGTCGTAGATCATCCGCACCGGCTTGCCGACGCGCAGCGCCAGCATTCCGGCGTGCGTCGCGATGACGGACGGAAACTCTTCCTTGCCGCCAAAGCCGCCGCCGGTTTCGGCCTGGATGACGACTGCTTGCTCGCCGCTCAGGCCGAGCGCCCGTTTCAGCGCCTTGTGGATGTAGTACGGACACTGCATCGACCCGTGGATCGTGACCCCGCCGTCGGGCCGCGGCACCGCGATCATCGCGTTGTTCTCGATGTACAGCTGCTCCTGGTGGCCGACGCGGTACGTGCCTTCGATCACCAGGTCCGCGGCCGCGAGGGCCGCGTCGACGTCGCCGCCCTTGTCGAGCGCAAAGTGCGCGAATTCCTGCTGCGACACGAGCGGGTCGAACACCGCGGGCAGTGGTTCGGTGCGCAGGCTGATGTGCTTGACCGCCTCGCGCAGCGTCTCCCGGTCGGGCGCGGCGAGGAGCGCCACCGGCTCCGCGTAGTGGCGGATCTCGTCTGAGACGAGCACCGGCTGGTCGTCGGTGATGAGGCTCATCACGTTCTCGCCCGGCACATCCTTGGCCGTCAGGACGACGACCTTTGACCAATCGAACTCCGGCGCGAGGTCGATGCCCAGCAGCCTGGCGTGCGCGATCGTCGAGCGCACCGTGTGCCCGTACCACGCCCCCGGGAAGACCATGTCGTCCGTGTACAGCGCCGTCCCGGTCAGCTTGTCGGGACCCTCGCGGCGCAGTGGCAGCCCGCGCGCTCGGCCGATCTGCAGTTCACCGGGCGCGGGCGCGGGCAGGGGCGCGGCAGGTGCGTCAATCGTGGGTGCGACGCGCGGCGGACGCGTGGTGACGGTCATATGACGGCTGATGGTAGTGCTAACGTGGGCTCTCCTGCGATACCGCGAATGAGGAGATTTCGAGCGTGGACTGGCTGCTGGCGATCCCGCTTTTTCTACACGTAATGGGTGCGATCGTTGCGTTTGGGCCGTCGTTCGCCATGGCGCTCATGGGGCCTGCGGCCGCGGCTGAGCCGATGCACATGAACTTCACGCTGCGCTTGCAGAAGAAGATCGCGTCGACGCTGATCACGCCACTCGCCCTCTTGCAGGGGGTAACCGGCCTACTGCTCGTTTTCCGACTGGCCGACCTCCGTGATCAGTCATTCATCGACGTGCTGCTGTGGCGCGATGGGGCCGGGGCGAATCACTACTGGTTGGCGGTCGCGATCGTGCTGTACATCGCGGCGCTGGCAATCTCGTTCATGCGCATCTACCCGAACCTGCGCATCCTGCTCGACGGCACGAGCGGTCCCCCGCCGGCTCCTCCGGCTGGTGGCGCGCCCGCCGGTCCGCCGCCGCACATCATGGCGGCGGCTAAGAGCATTCGAATGGCCAGCCTCACCAACCTGGTGCTGATCGTCTCGATCGTCTTCCTGATGGTGACAAAACCGTTCTAGTGCCCTAGCGGCGCACAACCCGGCCGGGCAGCGCCCCGGTGTGCTCGCCACCGTCGACGACCAGCGTGCCGTTGACGAGCACGTGCTCGATCCCGGTCGGAAAGCGGCGCGGCTCGTCGTACGTCGCGTTCGACGCGATCGTCTGCGGATCGAAAACGACGACGTCGGCGAGGAAGCCGTCCTTCAGCTGGCCGCGGTCCGCGAGACCGAGCCGGGCCGCGGGCGCGGAGGTCATCTTGCGCACCGCCTCCTCGAGGCCAAGCAGCGCCCGGTCGCGCACGAACTCACCCAGCACACGCGGGAAGGAGCCATAGGTCCGTGGCGACGGCTTCGCGCCGACGAACGTCGAGTCCGTGCCGAACATGCCTACTGGATGGACGACGAAGTGGTGGAGCGTCTTCGTCCATGGTCCTGACGTCACCTGGTTGACGCGGAGGCCCTCGCTGAGCAACAGGTCGCACATCGCGTCGACCGCGTCGACGCCGCGTTCGGCCATGACATCGGCCAGCGTCCGGCCTTCCCAGCGCAGGTTGTCCGGGTTCGCGAAGTAGCCCAGCCGCACATCGGCCCACCCGGCGGGGCTCGTGTACGCGGCGCCGCGAGCGCGCAGCTCCGCGCGCAATCGCTCGCGCGCCGATGCATCCGCGAGGCGCTCCTTCAACGGCCGCGGCCCGCCCTCCTGGATCCAGAGCGGCATCTGGATGAGCAGCCGCGTCGACGCCCACTCGTACGGGTAGCAGTCGAACGTCACGTCGAGGCCCTCGGCGCGCGCGTCGCCGACGAGGCTGAGCAGCTGTTCGGGCCCGCCGGGATGCGTCTCGCGGTGATAGAAGTGGGTGATGTGCGTCGGGCCGCCGCCACGGCGCCCAATCTCGATCGCCTCGCGGAACGGATCGAGGTACCGATCACCGAGCGGGTAGCGCACGTGCGTGTGGTAGAAGCCGCCGTGGCGCGCCGCCTCGCCGGTCAGCGCGGCGAGCTCGTCGGTGCCGGCAAACGCGCCGGGCGGGTAGTCGAGACCGCTCGACAGGCCCAGCGCACCGGCGGCCATCGCGTCGGCGAGCAGCGCCTTCATGTCGGCGAGCGCGGCCGCGTTCACCGGGACGTCGTTCCAACCCAGGCGCGAGATGCGCAGCGCCGAATTGCCGATCAGCAGGCCGACGTTGACGCTGACGGACGATTCGAAGCGGTCGAGGTACTCGGCTACCGATTCCCAGTCAGCAGGGATGTCCGGTGCGCCATCGAGCCCGGCGTTCATCTCGATCAGGTCCTCGAGGTCCTGGCGCGAGGGGAGTGGCGCGTACGAGAGGCCGTCGACGCCGATGATCTCGGTCGTCACGCCCTGGCGCACCTTGGGCTCGTGGCGTGGATCGGCCAGGATCATCAGCCCGGCATGCGAGTGCAGGTCGATGAACCCCGGCGCTACCACCTTGCCGGTCGCGTCGATCGTTCGCGTCGCGACCGGTCGCTCAGCGCCGGGCGCGAGGATGCTCAGCCGGTCGCCGCTGATCGCGACGCCAGCGACGAACCCGGGCGCGCCGCTGCCGTCAACGACAGTCCCACCATCGATCAGCAGATCGCAGCTCGCCATCGCCGGCAAGGCTAGCGGTCAGGTCTAGAATCAAGCTCGCGGTTCACCTCGCGGATTGCCGCGTCCGAGTAGTCCGAGGATCCTGATGTTGGTCGTATCTCGCGCCTGTGCCCTGATCGTCTTCGCCCTGGTAATCGGATGCGGTGGAGCTCAACCAGGTTCGAGTCCAACGGCATCACCTGCGACCAGCGCCGTTCCCAGCGTCCCGGTAACCACGGCGCCCGCGCCGACGCCCTCACCCACGCAACCCAACGTGCCTACACCCGGGTGCTGCGTCGATCCCACTCTCAGTGACGCCGGCATCGCCGCCCAGGTGACGATCGTCAACGACACTCGCGGCCACCGTGATGGCACACACGACATCTATGGCGTCGCAGCCGACGGTAGCGAGTGCGATGGCTCATTCGAGGAACCCGACTTCATCGTCGTCGCCTGGGACGACGATGCCCCCGACGGCTCGATCCACCGCTTCGGCATCAGCGTTGGCGCTGACGACATCCCGGCCGCGGACGGCAGCACCGCCGACATCACCGACGGCAGCGTGAGCTTCGATTTCGTCTCCGCGTCAGGGTTCGGGACGACCTACACGGGCGCAGCGATGCGCGAGAACGATGGCTCGTCGACGATCTCCGTCACGCGCTCCGGGACCATGCTCACCTTCCACTTCGACGGCGTCACGTGGGATAACGTGGGCTTCGGCGGCGAGTTCGTCTGCATCAACGCCTGACCCTGAGGAACTGCTCAGCTGGGCAGTCGCCGGCCGCGCACCCAGGCGCCGCGGATCATGTCCTCACGGGTGCGGTACATCAGCCGGCTCACGATGTCCGACGGATCGTCGACCTGCGCGCCTTCGATGGGCGCGGTCGCGGCCGGGTCAACGACGATGAAGTCCGCATCCTTGCCTGCCTCGATGGAGCCTGTCTCGCGCTCCATGCCCAGGACGCGCGCGCCCTCGAGCGTGCCCATGCGCAGCCAATCGAGCGGCTTGAGCAGGGGTCGCTCATCGCCGAGCATCGTGTGCACGCCGCTCTGGGTGTATGCCCCGGCGCGCATGGAAGCGAAGATCGACAACTCCGGCCCCGCGGCGACGTCGCTCCCCAGGCCGACGACCAGCCCGGCGTCGAGGTAGCGTGCCAGCGGCATCGCGCCGCTCGACAGGAACAGGTTCGACGCCGGGCAGTGGGCGATGCGCGTGCCCGTCTCGGCCAGTCGCGTCACCTCGCGGTCCGACAGGTACACCGCGTGGGCAAGGATGGTCTGCGGCCCCAGGCCGCCGGCGCGGTCGTACACGTCGGTGTAGTCGCTGGCGTCAGGGAAGAGGCGGCGGACCTCCGCCACCTCGTGGCGATCCTCGGCGATATGGGTCTGCCAGTACGCGCCCGTGGACTTGGCCAGCGCCGCCGACTCGCGCAGCATCTCCGGTGAGCAGCTGACCGCGAAGCGCGGCGTGACGGCGTAGCGCAACCGGCCCCGATCGCGGCCATGCCAGCGTTCGATCAGCCGCTGCGACTGGGCGAGGCTGGCGTCGAGCACCTCCTTGTCGCCGAGCGTCGCGTCGTAACGCAGCCGATCCATCATCACCTTGCCCAGAACGAGACGAATGCCGTGGGCCTCCGCCGCGGCAAAGCAGACGTCGAGGCTGGCCTCGTAGACGGCGCCGTAGAGCAGCGCGGTCGTGGTGCCGGCCGCGGCCAGTGCCTTGAAGACGAGCGGCGCCAGGCGCTCGGCCGCGGCCGCGTCAAAGTCGCGCTCCAGCGGGAAGATGTAGCGCTCCAGCCACGTCAAGAGGTCGAGCCCGGCGCCAACCCCGGCGTTGGGCAGCTGCGGCAGGTGGGCGTGGAGGTCGACCAGGCCGGGCAGCACGACCATCGGCCGGAGGTCGACGACGCCCGATTTCGACGCATTGGCCGATGCACCCGAATCAGCCGGCCACGGCTCGGCGCGCCCAATACGACCTTCTGCGTCGACCTCGATCAGCGCGTCGGCGAGGTGCGTCATGCCGCCCGCGTCGAGCGGGCTGATCAGCCGGGCGCGAATGACGAACGGCGGTCGGTCGAGACCTTGCACGCGCGCCATGTTAGGTCCGACACTCTGGCGCGAGATGCCACCCGAGGTCAACGTCGCGACCAATCCGCTGATCGTGTACGGCATGGTCGCCGTGTTCAGCGTGGCGATCGTGCTCGCGCTGGTGTTCGCCCGGCCGCGGCGCGGCCTGGGTGCGGTCAAGCGATCGGAAGTTCCCGATCAGCTGTCAGGTGGCCTGCCGTGGATGCCCGGTGGCGACATCCGCGGTAACGACCCGCAGCCCGAGCCTGAGCCTTTGCCCGCGACCGACCCGTGGCAGCCAGCAATCGATCCCTGGCAGCAGCCCACGGCCGATCAGTGGCCCGCCGCCGACCCGTGGCAGCCCGCGCCGCCCGCCGCTCCGCCGCCGACCGGCGCTGCCGGCCAGTCAGAACCGCAACCGCGCTGGGACAAGCGCTAGAACTCCAGGCCATTTCTCTCCGCAGCTCCGCTGCTGCGCGCGACAGTTGGTCCGGCCCCGACGAATCGTCGGTGCCGTCCCGTCGCTTGCTAGACTCCGCGGAAGCTGCGAACAGGAGAAAGACACCGATGAATCTGCTTGACCGCCTCGACGCGATGATCGACGAGCGCCACCTTCTCAAGCACCCGTTCTACACGCGCTGGAACGA
>DATBRX010000009.1:0-1884 GCA_036560085.1 Candidatus Limnocylindrales bacterium | reverse complement strand
GGAGTGCTTGTGCAGGTAGCGCTTGGCGATTCCGGCGGCAAGGTCGGCTGCGTTGGCGATATCGGCCTCGCCGATGTTGAGCAGGAGCAGCACCGGCTTCTCCGTCAGGAACCGGAAGCCGCGGATGCGCTTGGCCTCGTCCTCGCCGAGCTCGATGTCGCGAATGGGGTTGCCCTCGCGCAGCGCGGGCGCAAGCTTCTCGAGGACCGCGAGCTCGCGATCGTTCGCCTCGCGCTCCTGTGCGCTACCGTGATGACCCTGCTGGCGCAGCTTCTCGATGCGCTTGTCGACCTGGGACAGGTCGGCTAGCACGAACTCCAGGTCGAGCCGCTCGATGTCGCGCCACGGATCGACCGAGCCGTCGGGGTGGGGCACAGACGGATCCTCGAATGCACGCACGACGTGGAGCAGCTCATCCGCGGTGCGCAGCCGCGCGAGCTGGTCGGCCGGGATCTCCGCGGCCTCGATGCCATCCGCTGAGGTCGGCGGCGCCGGCAAATCGACATAGGTGACGTCGGCCGCGATCTCCTTCTTGGGCTTGAAGAGCTCGGTTAGCTTCGTAAGCCGTTCGTCGGGCACCTTGACCACGCCGACATTGACCGTCATGCCGCCAAAGCCGCCCGTTTCAGCGTTGCCGCGCGTGAGCGTGTTGAACACGGTCGTCTTGCCGCTGCGGGCAAGGCCAACGATTGCTACCTGCACCCCGGGACTCTAGGGCGGATCAGTAACCCGCGCCCGGATCGACCAGGTTGAGCAGCGGCTCGCCGCGCGCGAAGCGGCCCAGGTTGTCGCAGAAGAGCTCGATGCTGCGATCGAGCACCCGGCCCGACGACCACGACGTGTGCGGGGTGACGATGATGTTGGGCGTCGAGTAGAGCTCCGAATCGGACGGCAGCGGCTCTTCGCGGAATGCGTCGAGGACGGCGCCGCCCATTCGCCCCTCGCGCACCGCGCGAACGAGGGCGCGTTCGTCGACCAGGGCGCCGCGCGCAACGTTGATGAGCCACCCGCCGGGCTTGGCGGTCGCGAACATCGCGTCATTGAACAGGTCCTGCGTGTCCGACGTGAGCGGCAGCGCCAGCACGACGAAGTCGCTCTGCGCCATCAGCTCGGGCAGGTGATCGGGTGTCAGCACCTCGGCGATGCCCTCGACGCCCTCGGCCGACTCACCGCCGGTGCCGCGCCTGATGGCAATCACCCGACAGCCGAACTTGACGCCGAGCTCCGCCACTCGGCGGCCGATCGAGCCCAGGCCCACCACACCGATCGTCAGGTCGCTCATCTCGCGACCCTCGAGCGGCTGCCACGTGCGTTCGCTTTGCAGCTCGAGCAATTGAGGCAGCCGGCGGCTCACTGCCAGCACTGCCATTAGGACGTATTCCGCGATGGGATCACTGAACACGCCACGCGCATTGGTGATCGCGAGACCGCGTTCGAGCGCGGCCGGCGTCAGGACGCGCTCAACCCCGGCGGTCGCCGAGTGGACCCACTTGAGGTTCGGCGTGCGGCTCAACAGACGGTCGAAGACGCCGGCCGGCAGCGGGCCGCGCAGCAGCACCTCGATGTCCGCTAGGTCGCCGTCGGCCAGGCCCTCGAGCGAGACCGGCACGAGCCGGCTCCCAGGCGCCGCGTCGGCGATGCGCGCCAGGTCCTGCGGGCGATAACGAGCAGACAGGATGGGGGACAGGCCAATCGCAGCCGGCACTCCGTTGGGACCGCCGCCGGGGCCGCTTTGGCGCATGCTTGTCACGCCGGCCGCGCGAGTGCGCTGGGCACGACGCGTCGCAGCCAGGCCGCAGGATCGGCCAGCTCAGCTTCGCTCGGCAGCGACGAAGGCCCGCGCCACAGGGCATCGATCGCGGCCTGGCCGCCGTCGGCCGCGAT
>DATBRX010000008.1:0-5523 GCA_036560085.1 Candidatus Limnocylindrales bacterium | reverse complement strand
GCCGTAGTCGCAGCCGTACCACGACCAGTCGGCGTCGATGTTCAGGGCCGGGTACCAGAAGTGCGATCGCCCGCTGTAGTCCTTTGGCGCAGGCGTCGGGGTCGGAGCCGGTGTCGGCGAGGCAGTTGGTCGCGGCGTCGCGGTGGCCGTTGGCTTGGGCGTCGGTGAGGGGGTCGGCTTGGCTGTTGACGACGGTGTGGGCTTGGGCGTTGGGGACGCGGTCGGGTCCGGCCGATCCGTCGGGTTGGGTCTGTCTGTCGGCTCAGGCGTGGGGGTCGGATCGGTACTGGCGAGTGGACGCCAGTCCACGGTGCGTGGCGAGGCTGTAGGCGCCGGGCGGCCGGTGCTGCGCCCTGCGGCAGTCGAGCCCTGATCGGTCGAGCGGAGTGTGCTCGATGGGGCCGCGTCTGTGGCAGGGTCCGGGCTAGGCCGGCTATCCGCGATCACCAGCGGCGCGGACTGGAAGAACGGGATCGCGCCGGCGAACGCGATCATGGCCGCAAGGGCAAATATGAGACCGGCCAGGAACCTCCCTCGCATGCCCCCAGAACACCTTCAAGGGCACGCGACAACACCTACGCGGTCGTCTAGCGGGCTTGGCCCGGACGGGCTAGTGCGTGTGTGGTCCGGGTCGGCAGTGGTCGGTTATGGGCAGATGGCTGGCGCTCCGCCGCGAATCAGTCGTCCCAGGTCACCGCGATGGGCTTCAACAGGCCCGGCAGGGGCAACGAATGGGCCTCCGATTCGACCGCTGAGACCTCCGACGGCGACAGCCGCCGCCAGGCTGAGATGGTCAGACGATGCTGGTCGCGCCGCCAGGTGCCGGCCAGCTCACCATTGACGAGCAGCGCACCCGGCCAGACACGTGGCGTCCACAGCTGGTCGCGGTGGTTCGTATCCGGAACGAGCAGCTCACGGTCCGCTCCCTTCAGCAGAGTGAACGTGTCGCCGCTCGGTAGAAGTCGCGCCGCGGCCGGACGGTCCGATCGCGCCCGGAACGACCCTTCGTCTGACGCCAGGATCAGCGCGTCGCCGATGGGCGTTGATACGCCGATCAGCTCGCCCGCGGCGGTCAGTTGGTCGAATGCCGCCCGACCCTGCGCCGCACTGATTCCCAGCCATGCGGCAAAGGCTGCCCGCGTGCTCGGCCCGAAGACATGCAGATACCGGCGCGCAGCCTCGCGGCGCGCGTCCTCCGGTGAGACATCCGGGCGTGGCAGCAGCCACACGTCGGGCTGCCGCGCGCCATTCCAGCGGATCGCGACCACGCCGGTGGCGGTGGCGTAGCGCATCCGGTTCGGGTCGCCCTCGACTGCGCCCGTCGCGACGTCATCAAAGCGCATGCGCCGCTCGCCCATGAGTGCCTGAAGCCGCGCGGCCATATCGTCGGCCACCCGCTGACCGCGCGCGTCATCCGGGTAGCGGCTGACCGTGAAAATGGCGCGGTCGCGCGCGGCCACGACGTATACCGAGAAGCGCGGCCCCCAGACCTGCATGAGTGCCGGGTCTTCCCACGAGTTGTGGGCCACGCCCTCGACCCGGGCGTGGAGCGACAGCACTGCGGCGCGCGGCATGCTGTCCTGCAGCCCGGCCCATGCGGCCGCCGCCAATGAAGCGGATCCCGCTGGCAGCCGCGCATCCAGGGCACTCGCTCGCCGGCGATGGCCCAGGATCTGGTCGCGCGTGAGGGCGAGCGGCGTGCGAGCGGCTATTTGAACCGTGTCTCCTTGACCACCGCGCCCGCGCGATCGTATGTCCGCCACAGACCGACCTGCCTGCCGCGGTCAAACGAGCCTGCCCGCATCAACGAGCCGTCTGCGCGGAAGAACTCCCACGGACCGTGCATCTGGCCGTCCAGGTTGGCCCCGCGAAACCTGACCTGACCATTGGGATAGTGGTCGAGGGCCTCCAGAAGTTCGCCGTTCATCGGCCGGGCCTAGGCCGGCGCCGGCGCGCCGTCCGCCGCAGCCTCGAGCTCGGCGGTCTCGATCTTGGTCATCTTGAGCATCGCCTCCATCGCCCGCCGTGCGCGCTCCGGATCGGGATCGGCCAGCAGCTCCTGCAGGCGCCGCGGGAAGACCTGCCACGACAGGCCGAAGCGATCCTTGAGCCAGCCACAGACGCTCGGCTCGCCGCCATCAGCGGTCAGCGCGTCCCAGAGCTGATCCACTTCGGCCTGATCGTCGCACGAGACCGCGATTGACGCGGCCTCGTTCAGCTTGAAGTCGGGCCCGCCGTTCAGCCCCTGGTAGGGCACTCCATCAAGCGTGAAGTCGACGGTCAGAACCATGCCCTCCGGTCCAGAGGGCGTATCGGCGGGCGAGCGCGACACGTTCGTGATCCGGCTGTTGGGGATGAGCGACGTGTAGAAGTTCGCCGCCTCCTCGGCCTGACCGCTATCAAACCAGAGGCACGTGTAGACCTTGGTCATCGCTGTCTCCTTAGACGGCTTTCAACTCAGCTGGTCACCCTAGCGCTCCCGGCGGAGCCCTGCGTTGCACGGACGCTGCGACTCAACCTTCCATGCGCAGCTCTTCGAGGTCGAGCTCACGCTCAACCTGGCGCAAAGTCTCGTCGTTGATCTGGCGCGAGTCGCGCAACTCGATGACTGCCGCGCGCTGCGCCTCGATAACCGCGAGCTGGATCTGCTCATGTTCGATGCGTTCCTGGTCCCGCTCGGCCGTTTCCGTGGGGTCGCTCGTAGCCAAGTGCTGGGTGCGGTCGCGCAGTCCGGACTCCAGGCGGTCCAGGAGCGGCGCGTGGTCCGACCAGAGCGTCCGTTGCCGATCCACCTCCGCCAAGCCGGCGGCGTAGGCTGCCTCACGCGCCATGGTCGGTTCGTCGCCGTCGAGATTCGAGGCGCCAAAACCGGCGCGACGCACCAACCAGGGCAGCGTAAGCCCCTGGCCGACGAGGGTCACGATGATCACGGCGAACGTGACGAGCAGGATCAGGTCACGTTCGGGAAAGTCGCGTGGCAGCGCAAGCGCGGCGGCGAGCGACACCGCGCCACGCAGTCCGGCCCAGCCCACGATGAAACGGCCCCACCGGGCAAGACGTACGTCGAGCCGCGCCAGTCGGCGGTAGGGCGTGTTGGGCAGCTGGCTCGACAGGTACGTCCAGAAGAAGCGCGTCGCGACCACCACGAGGCACACGATCACGACCACGCCGCCGAGTTCGACGCGGCCGCGCTCCTGCAGCGCCTCCACGACGGTTGGCAGCTCCAGGCCAATGAGGAGGAAAACGAAGCCGTTGAGCACGAAGCCGACCATCTTCCAGCTGAACAGCCACAGCGTTCGACTGCGCGCGGTGAGGATGCGCCCGTAGCGACTGCCGATCATCAGGCCGGCAGTTACCGCGGCCAGTACGCCTGACACACCCACGGCATCGGCCGGCAGGAACGCGGCAAACGGCACGACGAACGAGATGAGCACCTCGACCGTGGGCTCGTCAATGCGGCTCAGCAGCTGGGCCGCCAGCCAGCCGGCAAGCAACCCGATGGCGACGCCACCGACCAGGGCCAGGACGAGCTGCGCCCCGGTCGCGAGCAGGGCGACAGACCCGCCGGCGACGACCGCCACGGCTGTGCGATAGAGGACCAGCGCCGTGGCGTCGTTGAACAGCGCCTCGCCCTCGACGAGTGCGGTGATCACGCGCGGGGTGCCCAGCCGGCGGAACACGCTCGTCGCTGCGAGGGCATCGGTCGGGGCGACGATTGCCCCGAGGGTGATCGCCGCTGCCCAGCCCATTCCCGGCACGAGCGCCTGGACAACGATCGCGACTGCGGCCACGGTGACGACGACCAGGCCAAACGCGAGCCGCGCGATCGGCGCGATGTTCTCGCGCAGCTCGCGGATGTTCGTCTCGATTGCCGCGATGAACAGCAGCGGCGGCAGGAAGACAAGCAGGACGAGGTCCGGCTCGAGGTGGATGCGCGGCAGGCCCGGGATGAAGGCGAGTATCAGCCCGCCCAGCACAAAGAGAGTGGGGTAGGGCACCCCCACTCTGATCGACAACGCGTACAGGACCGCGATGGCTACCAGGATGAGGAGAACGGCGACGAGTGGCTCCATGGCTGCTCGGGAGGTTATCGCTCGCCGTTTTGGCTCGCAGAGCTGCCCGAGGATGGACCGCAAGCCACCGTCGTGACCACGACGTTCTCAATTTGTCCGCGGTTGTCTGCATTACGATCCGCGGATGGTGAGGGTGGCCAACACGGTGACGATCGGCGCGCCACCTCGCGACGTCTGGACACAGATCACCGCCATGGAGGCGTGGCCCGAATGGGCGTCGCAGATGAAGCGACTCGAGCGCCTTGACGCCGGACCGCTCCGCGTTGGCTCGCGCGTTCGTGTCCGCCCCAAGGGGCTGCTCGCGAATACATGGCGGGTGACCGAGTTCGAGGACGGTCGGCTGTTTACCTGGGAAACCAGCCTGGCGCCCGGCTTTCGACTCTCGGGCGGCCACGAGCTCACTCCGGTTGGTGAAGCCACACGAACCGAGTTCTGGCTCGACGCAGCCGGCCCACTGGGTGCCGTAATCGGGCCGATCCTGCGCCGGACGCTCTTTCGGCGCAACACTCGAAACGCCACTGAAGGCCTGAAACGCCACCTCGAAGCGAACCGTTGAAGCTCGAGGACTTTCCGCGCGTATCGCTCATGTTCGGGCCATCGCCCGTGCATCCGATGCCGCGACTATCCGCGGCGCTTGGTGGGGGAGTGGAGGTCTGGGCCAAGCGCGAGGACTGCAACAGCGGCATCGCCTTCGGCGGCAACAAGGTGCGCAAGCTGGAGTACCTCGCCGCGGACGCCATCGCCCAGGGCTGCGACACGCTCGTCTCGATCGGCGGCGTGCAGTCCAATCACACTCGCGCCGTGACCGGCGTTGCGCGTCATTTGGGCCTGAATGTCGTGACCGTCCAGGAGCACTGGGTCGATTGGGACGATCCGGGATACGAGGTCGTCGGCAACATCCAGCTCAGTCGGATCATGGGCGGCGACGTCCGCATGGACAGGGCCGGCTTCGACATCGGCATCCGCGACAGCTGGAAGGAAGCTTTGGAGTCGGTGGTCAACGCCGGCGGAAAGCCGTATCCGATTCCCGCGGGGGCATCCGATCACCCGCTCGGGGGCCTTGGCTTCGCCAACTGGGTACTGGAGCTGGCCGAACAGGAGAGGGATCTCGGCCTGTTCTTCGACACCGTCATCGTGTGCACCGTCACCGGCTCAACGCACGCCGGCATGATCGCCGGTACGGCTCTCGAAGGTCGTGGCAACCGGCGCATCGTGGGCATCGACGCCTCCAAGACGATGGACAAGACGCGCGACCAGGTGACGCGCATCGCCAGATCAACCGCGGCCGCGATAGGCGTGGATCGGGATCTGAATGACGACGAGATCACCCTAGTCGACGGCTACGCCGGCCCCATCTACGGCGTGCCCGACGAGGGGACGATCGAGGCGATCCAGCTTTGTGCACGAACCGAAGGCGTGATCACCGACCCGGTCTACGAGGGCAAGTCGA
>DATBRX010000007.1:0-3642 GCA_036560085.1 Candidatus Limnocylindrales bacterium | reverse complement strand
CTGGATCCACTCGGTCGGCAGCTGGATGCCCGCGCCGGATGGGTCGAGCATCAGCGACAGGCCCACGGGGACCGCGGTCAGGGCTGTGGCGAGCTGCAGGAAGAGCGCCAGCCAGGCGTACCACGGCCGCTCGACGCGACGCGCGGTGGTCAGGTGGGCAGAGAACATGTGGCGAACCTCCAGACGACGGCTCAAGACGACTCGAGCGGAGTCTCCCGGGTTCGAACACGGTGGGCGAGGTCCATTGCTCACCTGGCGAGAGGAAGATCGTCACCCGCTGCGCCGGTTATCTGCAGCCCGTGAATCGGCTGTGACACGCAAGCTGTCACGACCCGCGCGCAGATTGCACACATGGAGCGTGGCGAATCGACGATCGAGTTCAGCCTTCGGACCGGTGACGGGCCAGTGCTGAGCGTGCGGATGCGCCGGTTGTCACTTGGCTGGGTTGCCGACGTCGCTGGTGTCGGTGCCGGGCCGGGTGTCGGCCGTACCGCCCGTCAGGCGTTGACCGCTGCGCTCCTGCCACTCGGCGACGAGCAGACGCGGACGCTTCTGGCGGACCTAGGCCTGCTCGAGCCGAGCGTGGCCGTGCTCGTCGTGGAGCGTGCCCAGACGGCGTAGTCGTACGGCGGCACCATTCGGTGCAGGACTGAAGCACCATATCCGGCCGGCTGGCGAGTTCCTAGCGTGGGGACGAATGGGGGTCGTCCACGCGAAAGGATTTGAAATGCTCGCCTACTTCCTCAGCCTGCTCGATCGTGACGAGCGCGGCCAGGGCCTCGCTGAGTACGCCCTGATCCTGGCCCTCATTGCCGTGCTGGCGATTGCCGCGGTCACCTTCCTCGGTGGCAGCATCAACGCCATCCTCTCGGATACCGGCAACAAGATCTGACCGTAGAGGCCAGTCGAAAACGAAGAGGCGTCGGCCGCAGGGCCGGCGCCTTTCGATTCAGCGCCCGGCCGCGACCGTGCCGGCGCGATGGCGCGCCAGGAACTGGCCGGTGAGCGAGCCCTTGGCGCGCGCGAGATCGGCCGGCGCACCCTCGAATACCACCCGCCCCCCATCGTGACCGGCGCCCGGTCCCATGTCGATCACCCAGTCGGCGCGGGCGACGACATCGAGGTTGTGCTCGATCACGATCACCGTCCTTCTCGAATCGACCAGTCGGTCGAGCAACGCGATCAGCTTCTCGACGTCCTGCATGTGCAGGCCAGTGGTCGGCTCGTCGAGAACGTAGACCTGCGTGTCGGCCGCCATCTCGATCGCGAGCTTCAGGCGCTGCCGCTCGCCGCCCGAAAGGGTGTTCAGCTCCTGGCCCAGCGCCACGTAGCCCAGGCCCACCGCGTCGAGGCGATCGAGCACCTGCGTGACGGGCTTCTCCGTGAAGAAGTCGCGCGCCTGTTCGACCGGCAGCGCCAGCACCTCGACGATGTTCTTGCCGCGCAGCGTGTGATGCAGCACGTCGTCGGTGAAGCGCCGGCCCTCGCACACCTCGCACACGCTTGCCACCTCGGCCATGAACCCAAGGTCGGTGTAGATCCTGCCCAGACCGTTGCACGCCGGGCACGCGCCCTCCGAGTTCGCACTGAACAGTGACTCCTTGACGCCGTTCGCCTTGGCAAACGCCTTGCGGATGGGGTCCAAGATGCCGGTGTAGGTCGCGGGATTTGAGCGGCGCGAGCCCTTGATGGCCGATTGGTCAATGACCGTCACGGACGGATCGGTCCGGGGCATGCAGCCGTGGATGAGTGAGCTCTTACCGGAACCTGCCACCCCCGTGATCGCGACCAGGACGCCCAGCGGCACATGGACGGACACGTCCTTCAGGTTGTGCAGCCTGGCGTGGCGGATGGCGATGGCACCATTTGGCGCCCGCGGCGCGGCCTTGATCTCCTGGCGCGCGTCGAGGTGCCTGCCGGTCGCCGTCCCAGAGCCAGCCAGACCCGCGACGGGGCCCTCGTAGACGACCGTCCCGCCGTGCGGCCCGGCGCCGGGCCCCATGTCCACGACGTGATCGGCGCTGCGAATCACCTCTGGATCGTGTTCCACGACCAGCACGGTGTTGCCCTTGTCGCGCAACCGGTGGAGCAGCGCGTTCGTGCGCTCGACGTCGTGCGCATGCAGGCCGATCGTCGGCTCGTCGAAGACGTACGTGACATCGGTCAGCGACGAGCCCAGGTGGCGGATCATGCGCGTCCGCTGGGCCTCACCACCAGACAAGGTGCCCGACGCGCGGTCCAGGCTCAGGTAGCCCAGCCCGATCTCCACGAACCCGTCGAACAGGTGCTGGAGATTGGCCAGCAACGGCTTGACCGACGGCTCGTCGAGGTCGCGCAGCCAGGCGGCGAGATCGCTGATCTGCATCGCGCACGCGTCAGCGATGCTGACGCCGTTGATCTTGGCCTTGCGCGCGGGCTCGCTCAGCCGGGTACCGCCGCACTCGGGGCAGGTCGCGAACGCCACCGCCCGTTCGACGAAGGCGCGGATGTGCGGTTGGAGCGCGCCCACGTCCTTGGAGAGCATCGATTTCTGGATCTTGGGCACGAGGCCTTCGTAGGTCAGGTTGATGCCCTCGAGCCGCACCTTGCGTGGCTCGCCGTACAGGAATTCCTGGCGTTGCTCGGCCGTGAGCTTGTTGATCGGCACATCAAGCGGGACGACCCCGCCGAAGATACGCACGGCCCAGCCGTCAGCCGTGTAGCCGGGGATCTTCAGGGCGCCGCCGGCGAGCGACTTGCGCTCGTCGAACAGCTCAGCTAGGTCGATGTCGCTGACGCTGCCCATGCCCTCGCAACGCGGGCACATGCCGCCCTGGAGCGAGAACGAGCGGACTTCGGTACGGCCGGTGCCGCCGCCCACGGTGACGGATCCGCCGTAGTGGCGCCGCTCCCCATCTTCGGGCGGGCGGACGGCCTTGCCGCCGCGCTCGACCGTGATGGTCCCCGACGCATGGACGGACGGGATGTTGAACGAGAACGCCTGCGGGCCGCCGATGTGCGGCTTGGCCAGTCGGCTGAACAGCACGCGCAGCAGGGCGTTGGCGTCCGTCACCGTGCCCACGGTCGATCGGGCGTTCGCGCCAAGGCGCTCCTGGTCGACGATGATCGCGGTGGTCAATCCCTCGAGCGAATCGACATCCGGCCGCGCGAGCGTGGGCATGAAGCCCTGGATGAAGGCGCTATAGGTCTCGTCGATCAGGCGCTTCGACTCCGCGGCAATAGTCTCGAACACGAGCGAACTCTTGCCGCTGCCCGAAACGCCGGTGAAGACCGTGAAGCGCCGCTTGGGAATGTCGAGACTGACATCCCTCAGGTTGTTCTCGCGTGCGCCGCGGACCCTGATGGCGCCCCAGTCGGGCGCCGGAACGCTAGCCAACCGCCTTCCTGACCATCGCGGCGATCTTCTTCTCGTCAGCGGCCGTGAGCTTGGTCAGCGCCCAGGAAGTCGGCCACATGTTGCCCTCGTCGAGCTTCGCGTCGGGCTGGAAGCCGAGTGTGCAGTAGCGAACCTTGAACTTGGACGCGGGCTGGAAGAAGCAGATGACCTTGCCATCCTTGCCCGGCGTGGCCCAGGCAGGCATCCCGTAGTAGGTCTTGGGCGTGAGATCCGGCGCAGTCGCCGTGACGATCGCGTGGATCCGC
>DATBRX010000006.1:0-3803 GCA_036560085.1 Candidatus Limnocylindrales bacterium | reverse complement strand
GTCTTCGACGAGAACAACTCGATCCGCTGCGCCGGCTGTGGCGAGCCCATCGAGGGCACGCCATTCCGCATCACGATCCTCGACATCGTCGCGCCGGAAGCGCCTCCCTCATGGGCCGTCGGCGCCGCGCTCAACCCCGGCCCGCATCAGTTCCACGCCCAGCCGGACCACTTCCGGTCGTGGGCGCGCAAGCGCGGCTTCCTGTTCTGCCGGTTGTCGGACGTGCGCGAGATCATGCGTCCCGTGCCCATCCCCGGCGACGCGCCGCGGTGGGGCCTGTGCGACGGCCTGCATCGCCAATCCCATGAGTTCGTGCCCGCCTAGCCGGCCCAAGGCCAGAGGTTTCTGAATGAGCCTGAACGTCCTCCTGCCGGCAGTCGGTGCCGTCCTCGCCCTCATCTTCGCCGTAGCCCTGTTCGACCAATGGCGTGAGCGCCGGCGCGGCTTCCAGCTGATCTGGGCGGTCGGCATGGTCTTCTTCGCCATCGCCGACGCGTGCGAGGCCATCGGAGCGATCGGGGGCTGGAGCGAGCTGCTCTACCGCACGTGGTACCTGACTGGCGCCGTCTTTACCGCCGCGTGGCTGGGTCTGGGCACTGCCTTCCTATTGGGCAAGACGCGCTTTGGTTACGCGTACGCGCTGCTCGTTTTCTTTGGCGGGTTCCTGGCTTTTGTCACCCGCAACACGTATGGCGCGGGCACGATCGGTTTGCTGGCACTCATTGCCGCCGCGGTGGTGGCCATCGCGATCGCGATCGAGACGTACTTTCAGAACGAGCGCTGGCCCCAGATCGCTGCCGCCGCAGTCGTTGTCGCGAGCGCCATCGGCGCGTACTTCGCGTTCACAGATCCACTGAGCGCTCCGCTGCCGGCCCAGGACGCCGTGCCAACCGGCGCGGCCTTCACAAGTCCGGTGCGGATCTTCTCGCTCTTCCTGAATGTGCCCGGCGGGATTGGCCTCGTTCTCGGCGCGTTCTTCTCGGCGTACGTGTTCATGCCCAAGAAGCGCTACCTGCCGTACTCGCTCGACCCCGGCCAGAAGGGTGACCAGTTCCTGTTCAACCTCATCATCGCCGTGGTCGCGATCCCGGTGAACTTCGTCCTGTCGCTGCCGGCCGCGATCGTCGCGCTCCTTACCGGGCGCATTCATAGTCGGGTGCCCGCGACGCTGCTCATCGCGCTCGGCGGACTCATCGTCAGCAGCGGCGACAGCCTGGCCCGCATGGGCTCGACATCGATGTACTCGCTCGCGAAGGTCGTCGGCCTCGTCCTGATCTTCCTGGGCTTCCTGGTCTCGATCGAGGCATTCCGCGAGATCCGGGTGCCGTTCACCGGACGCGTGCTGCGCAGCGCGCGGAACGAGCACTCGGCGGCCCCCTGACCTGACTCCACTCCGACACCCAAAGTCCCGATAGCGAGCCTGCTGCCCTGAGCAACACCCTTCTCGGCATGCTCATGGTCGCGACAGCGGCGGCGTTGTTCGGGACGCTCAGCTACATCACCCGCGGTGCCGAGCAGGTGGGCATGGGTGCGTTTCCCCTTGTCTGGTGGCGTGGCCTCGTGGGCACCGCGGTGATGCTCCTGGTCAGCGGCCTCTTCACGCTGCGCGCCCATCGAACCGGCGTGATCGGCGCCGCGTGGCTGCCGCGCGCCAACGGCCGGCGGCTCCTGATCGCGTCACTCCTCGGGGCGGCGGTGAACATCGCCATGTTCGCGGCATTCGTGAAGACCACGATCGCCGTCGTGCTCATCGCCTTCTACACCTTCCCGGCGCTCGTGACCCTGCTCGCGGTGCCGCTCTACGGGGAGCGCCTGACGCGCGTACGCCTTGGCGCCCTCGCCCTGTCAGCAGCTGGCCTCGTGCTGGTCGTGCTCTCGCCCCTGCTCTCGGATACGGCCGTGTTGCTGGACCCGGTGGGCATCGCCCTGGCGCTGGGCGCCGCCGTCTGCCAGGCCGGCTTCATCCTCATGGCCGGACGCGGCTTCGCGCCACTCTCCCCGGCGCGCGTCGCGACGTATGCCATCTTTGCCGCGGCGGCGGTGGCCCTCGCGCTGGCGCTGGTTGCCGGTGACATCGCTGGCTTGACCGTGCCGCTGCGCGAGCCGCAGGCATGGATCTGGATCCTTCTGGGCGGCATCACCGGGGCGGCCATCCCCACGACCGCGTTCGTCACCGGCATCGGGCTGATCGGGCCCAGCCGCGCGGCCATCCTGATGACTCTGGAGCCACTCGTCGCCATCACGCTCGCCGCGCTGCTGCTGAAAGAGCAGCCCTCGCCACTGCAGTTCCTGGGCGGCGTGGCGGTGCTCGCGGCCGCGGTCATCCTGCAGTTGGTGCCCAGCCGCGTGGCGCCGGAGCCGGAGTTCGGCCGGCTGGTCTAGCATCGCCCGCACCACCCACGGAGGTTCGGTTTGCGCGTCAGAAAAGCTGTCTTCCCGGCCGCCGGTTGGGGTACCCGCTTCCTGCCTGCGACCAAGGCGCAGCCCAAGGAGATGCTGCCGCTGGTCGACAAGCCGGTCATCCAGTACGGCGTCGAGGAGGCCGTGGCCGCCGGCATCGAGCAGGTGATCATCGTCACCAGCAGCCAGAAGCGTGCGATCGAGGATCACTTCGACCACTCGTACGAGCTGGAGCACCTGCTCGAGGCGAAGGGCGACATCGACATGCTGCGCCGTGTCCGCCAGATAGGCGACATGGTCCAGATCAGCTACGTCCGTCAGAAGGAGCAGCTCGGCTTGGGCCACGCGGTCCTCATGGCCAAGGAGCTGGTCGGCCACGAGCCATTCGCCGTGATCCTGTCCGACGACGTGGTCGTGGGCGACCGGCCGTGCATTGGCCAGCTGATGGATGCGTACAACACCACGCATGCCTCTGTCGTGGCGGTCATGGAGGTGCCGCACGATGACACGAGCCGCTACGGCATCATCAATCCCGACCTCGACGCAGATACCAACGACGAGTGGCTGACCAAGCTCAAGGGGGTTGTGGAGAAGCCCCAGCCAGCCGATGCGCAGAGCAACCTCGCGGTGATCGGCCGGTACGTGCTCACACCCAAGGTGTTCGAGAAGCTCGAGCAGACGCAGCGCGGCGCCGGCGGCGAGATCCAGCTGACCGACGCGATCAATGCCCTGACCGCCGAGCAGGACGTGTACGCATATGCCTTCGAGGGCAAGCGCTACGACGCAGGCACTACCATGGGCTGGCTCAAGGCCTCGATCGAGCTCGCGCTCGAGCGGCCTGATCTCAGTGCGGAGTTCCGGCGCTATCTGGCCGGGCTCGATCTCACCTGAGGACGTCACGCATCAAGGGGTAAACGTTTTGCCTCATTTGGGTTTGGCCGATTTGGAGCGCAGTTCTTGGCCGAAGTAGGACAGGTGCTCGCCGGCCGCTACAAGCTGGTCGAGCTGCTCGGGCAGGGCGGCATGGCGACCATCTTCCGCGGCCACGACACGCAGCTTGGGCGCGATGTCGCCGTCAAGGTGCTGCGCGCCGAGTACGGCCGCGACCCGGCGTTCGTCGCCCGGTTCCGCCAGGAGGCGCAGTCCGCCGCCGCGCTGTCGCACCCGAACGTGGTGCAGGTCTTCGACTACGGCATGGAAGCGGGCGACCCGTTCATCGTCATGGAGATGATCGACGGCGGCGACCTCGCGGTCGTGCTCAAGGAGCGCGGCGCGTTCGAGCCGCTCGCCGCGGCGCGCATCGCGCAGCAGATCTTTGAGGCGCTCGACGCGGCCCATGGTCGGGGCATCGTCCATCGCGACATCAAGCCGACCAACGTGCTGCTGACGACGGCCGGCCGGGT
>DATBRX010000005.1:0-17314 GCA_036560085.1 Candidatus Limnocylindrales bacterium | reverse complement strand
GTTGATGCGGTGGTACGTGGCCGGCGCGATGAGGAAGGCGCTCGCCGCCGCGCAGGACGCGAGCCCGGCGAAATAGGCCACGCGCGCGACTTCGCTGACCGACGAGAAGCCCTGCTGGAAGGGCACGACCAGCAGGAATGCAAAGAGCACCTGTACTCCCGGCAGCGCGACGCGCAGCTCGTTGAGCAGCTCGATCAGCTCGCGGTCGACGCGCTCCTTCCGGTCTTCGGCCACGCGTGGAATCCTAGCCGCCCAGGCGCAGCCGCCTAGGCGCAGCCGCCTAGGCGCAGCCGCGACACGCGGCGCCGTGAGCGAATGGCGTCCTGCGGCCGGGCGCACCCCTGTCGCTGGTCACGGCAGGGGACGTGCCATTCGGCCCCCCATCTTCGGCAAATGAAACACGCATTAGGTCCGTAATTCTCCTGCGCCGGCTGCCCGTGTGGAGCGAAGGTTCAGTCAGGCCATTGAAAACGAGCAAGGAAGCTCGAAGGTCCTAGCTGCGAAGGGAGAACTCGAAATGATCAAGCGACTGCAGAGGCTGGGTCTGGTCCTGGCACTGTTCGGTCTGGCGTTCGTCGCTGCGGGCGGCTACGCCTTCATCAAGGTCCAGGACGGCCAGAAGGCTCTTACCGCGTTCAGCGCGGCGCAGAGCGTCAAGCTCAGCTACGACGAGCAGGGGCAGCTCGGCGGCAACTCAGAAGAGTCGCAGGGCATCATGAACCTGCTGACGAAGGATTGGGGTTACGCGGTCGACAAGGCCGAGTTCAACCCGGCCGACCCGATGGTCAACACGGCGTCTGAGTACATGTACCAGATGGCCACCATCTCGTACCACGTGCTGCACGGCACGCAGAACATCACCCTCGACGAGGACTACACGGCCGCTGACGGCACGTTCTACACCGCTGGCACCCCGATCCCGTTCAACGTTGACGGGCGCTACTACAGCCAGTTCGACCGCAGCGACCCGGTTCAGGCCGCGGCCCGCGGTCTGGCCTGGAGCCCCACCGCGCTGGCCCTCGTGGGCGAGCTGGGTGTGGGTGCTGTGACAGCCTCCTCGCTCCAGATGGGGCTGGGCGTGGCGGCCACGGTGGGTGGCCTCGGGTTCGTTTTCTTCATCGCCGGTCTCGGCCTGGTCTGGGCGGTCCGCCCGGAGACGGCCAAGGCCAGGGTCCGGGTCGGCCAGCCCGCATTGGTGCCCGCAGCCGCGGAATGACAGCCCGGGGCGCCGGGCGCCCCTGACCTCACACCTCCTCCCGCCGGGCGGTCCCCCAGGACGCCCGGCGGCTCTTTTACTGTGTCTGCTGACCCCGCCCCGATGTGCTGCTGCCGATCTCGTTGAGCATCAACGACAGGGCCGTTCCGACAAACGACGCAACGAGTCCCAGGGGCGTCCAATGCCGCGCCACGTCCTCGATGAAGCGACGCACGACTTGAGCGAACTCGCCGCTCGTCCATTGCGCGCCCTGGGCGACATCAATGACCGCGACGGTCCCCGCGCTGACCCACGTCAGGCCCAGGCCAAGTGCCACGCCAGTGAGCACCAGGCGGGTCCCGGCGCCGCCCTTGTTAAGCGCCAGGTCCTCGCGCGCCAGCCACCACGTGCCGAGCGCCGTGGCAAACACGAGCGCCGAGTGGAGCGCCGGCATGCACCACTGGATGTTGGTCAGGCCAACAAACAGGAGGGCACACGTCAGCGTCAGCAAGCCAAGGACCGTCAGCCGGCGAATGTCCATGTGGCCGAGCACCCGAACTCCACCTCCGGCCGGCAAGTGTAGAAACCTGCGTGGGCGCCCGAGACGTGCCCTATGGCCGCCTGATGCCAGCCATTCGACAGGAATAGCCCCCTGCTAGTTCAGGCGCAGCTCGGCGCGGGTGGTCGTCTCTGTTGGCTTATCGATGAGCCTGAAGCCCACCGATTGGGCGGTCCGGCGCATGCCGTAGTTGGACGCGAGCAGGTCGGCCCAGATCAGCTCCAGGCCTTCAGCGCGGCCGATCTCCACGAGGCGGCGCAGCAGCTCCGTGCCCAGTCCCTTGCCCTGCCACGGATCGCCGACCAGGATCGCGAACTCGCCCTCCGGCACGGCGTGCGCCTTGGACAGGCGGCCGACGGCGACGATGCGCCGCTCCCCCTGCGCGTCCGTTTCTTCGGCGACGAGAGCCATCTCGCGGTCGTAGTCGTTGAACGCGACGCGCGTCAGGCGTTCGTGCGCAGTGCGCTGCGACAGGCCCAGGTGCTCGAAGTAGCGCGAGTACACGGTCTCTTCGGTCAGGTCGGCGTGGAACTTGACCAGCATGGCCTCGTCCTCCGGGCGGATCGGTCGGATCAGGTAGCGCGATCCGTCGCGCGCCGTCCAGCTGGCCACGTACTGCAGCGGATAGGGCCGGATCGCCAGGCGCGGCAGATCCGCGTCACCGATCTCCGCGGGGTGGAGCACGATGCGTGCATCGAGCGCGATCAGCCGCTCGGGCGATGCGAGCAGCGGGTTGATGTCGATCTCGGCGATGCGCCGCTGCTCCGCGACGAGCATCGAGAACCGCACCAGCAGCTGCTCCAGGGCGGTGGTGTCGATCGGATCGCGGCCGCGGATGCCCGCAAACGCGCCGCTGATCGTCGTGCGCTCGATCATCCGCCGCGCGAGCGTCGTCGTCAGCGGCGGCAGTCCCAGCGCGCGGTCCTTGAAGAGCTCGACCAGCTGGCCGCCCATGCCGAAGAGCAGCACCGGGCCGAATTGCGGGTCCGTCGAGGAGCCCACGATGAGCTCGTAGCCGGTGTAGTTGATCATCGGCTGGACGGTCACACCCTCGAAGTGCTGCGCGCCTCGCTTGGCCACCACGGCGTCGTGGATCTCGGCAAACGCGCGGCCCACGTCGGCCTCGTCGGCGAGGTTGAGCTGGACACCGCCAACGTCCGTCTTGTGCGAGATCGTGTGGCTGTACAGCTTGAGCACGACTGGGTAGCCAATGGCGGCCGCGGCCGCGACGGCGTCGTCAACGGTCGCGCACACCCGGGTGTCCGTGATCGGGATGCCGTATGCCGCGAGGACTGCCTTCGACTCGACCTCGGTGAGCAATGTGCGGCCATCGCGCCGGGCGGCGGCGATGACCTCCGTCGCGGCGGCACGATCGAGCCCGTTGCCCGCCTCGTCGGTCGCCAGTGTGGGCGTCTCGTACAACAGACGCACGTTCTCCTGTGCCTGCCACAGGTAGTTGAACATCCGCGCCGCGGTGTCGGGATAGTCGAACGTCGGGATCCCGGCGCGGCGCAGGATCGCGGTGCCCTCGTCGATGTCCTTGCCGCCCATCCAAGACGCGAGCACGGGCTTGCCCTTGATCTGGGCGTAAGGCACCAGCTCGCGCGCCGTCTCAGTCGGATCGGTCATCGCCTGCGGGGTCAGGATGACGAGCATGCCGTCCGCGGCTTCGTCGGCCGCGGCGATCTCGAGCGCCTTGGCGTAACGCTCAGGCGGCGCGTCGCCGATGATGTCGACCGGGTTGTTGTGGCTCCAGACGCTGGGCAGGACCTCGTTGTAGGCGGCCGTCGCCGCCTCTGAGAGCTTCGTCAGACGGCCGCCGCCGCTGATCAAGGTGTCCGTCGCGAGCACGCCCGGACCGCCGGCGTTGGTGACGATGGTCAGGTTGGGGCCGCGCGGCCGGGGCTGCTTGGCGAGCACCTCGGCGATGTAGAAGAGGTCGCTGATGCGCTCAACGCGGAGCACGCCCACGCGCCGGAACGCGGCCTCCAGGACTTCATCGGAGCCGGTCAACGAGCCGGTGTGGCTGGCCGCGGCCTTGGATGCTTCCGCGGTCCGCCCGGGCTTGATGACGACGATCGGCTTGGTCAGCGCGACCTCGCGCGCGGCAGACAGGAAGGCGCGCGCGTCGCCGATCGTCTCCATGTAGATGAGGATCGCCTTGGTGTGCGGGTCGTCGCCCATGTAGTAGATGACGTCGCCCCAGCCCACATCGAGCATCGATCCCAGGCTCACAACGGACGAGAAGCCCACGCCCTCGCGGGCGCTCCAGTCGAGCACGGCAGTCAGAAGGGCGCCCGACTGGCTGACGAAGCCGACCGATCCGGGCGCAGCCATGCCCGCCGCGAAGGTGGCATTCATGCCGCCGACCGGATTCATGACGCCCAGGCAGTTGGGGCCGATCACCCGGATTCGGGCCTCGCGCGCCTGGGCCAGGATGCGCCGCTCGAGCTCCGCGCCTTCCGGGCCGATCTCGCGGAAACCGGCTGAGATCACGATCGCGCCCTTCACGCCCTTGGCGGCACACTCGGCCATGACGTCCGGCACGCTGGGCGCGGGGGTGACGATGACCGCGAGATCCACCGGGCCATGGATGTCGGCCAGGCTGGGGTAAGCGCGTATGCCCAGGATGTTGTCGCGCTTGGGGTTGACGGGCAGCACGGTTCCGCCGAACGGCGTGCTGATCAGGTTCCACAGCACCGTCCGGCCAACGCTGCCCTTCTTCTCCGTCGCGCCGATGACCGCGACCGTGTGCGGCTTGAAGAGCGGATCGAGCGGGTGACGGCTCGCGCGCAGGACATCTGACGCCTGGTCGGGTGCGAGCGAGGTCGACGCTTCACGCATGATGGTGGTCATAGTCGCAGCATGGCGGCGCGAGGGGGTCGGCCGCGCTCGCCATGAGTCAGTCCGTGGCGTGACTTACGGCCTGACCGTAAACAGGGACAATGCGCGGATGCCCACACAGAACACGCCCGAGCTGCTCCGCTCCCTGGGTCTCACGGTCGACGGCCCGGCTCGCTGGGGAGCGCCGGTCCCCAGCCGTGCGCCCGGCATCATCGTCGTGGAGCTGCCCGGTGGCGCCGATGCCGCGCCGCTGGACCTGCAGGCGCTGCGCCGCTGGCTCGACCGCGTCCCCTCACTGACGCTCGACGGGGAGCGGCCCACGCCCCAGGTGCTCCAGCGCCGGCTCGCGCAGGATTGGCTGCCCGGGCAGCCGGTGCTCTTCGTGGGCCGCTCGACCCGCTCCATCGGCGCGCGGCTGTCGGCGATCTACGCCACCACCCTGGGCGACGCCAAGCCGAACAGCTCGGGACACTGGCTCAAGACCCTTGCCAACCCGGGCGAGCTGCGCGTCTGGTGGGCGGAGACAACCGCTTTCGAGGAGTACGAGGACGCACTGCTCGAAGCGCTGGGCGTGACGCCCTGGGCCAACAACTCGATCGCCGGCACGTTGCGCAGCGAGGCCGAGTCGGCCGCAGCCGCTCAGCGGCCGACGGGGGGTGCGGCTGCGGCTGCGGCTGCGGCGAAGGTGAAAGCCCGGCAACGCGAGGTCGTTCGCAAGGCCGCGCCGCCCAAACTGGCGCCGCGGCCGATGCCGGCCAAAACCGCGCTGTCGAAGGAAGGCCTCGAACGGCTCACCGCGGAGCTGGCCGACCTGCGTGACAACGCGCGGCCGCAGATCATCGCCCGCGTCAAGGCGGCGCGCGAATTGGGCGACCTGCGCGAGAACGGCGACTACGAGTACGCGCGCAAGGAGCAATCCTTCATCGAGGGCCGCATCCAGGCGCTCGAGCAGCTGATCCGCTCGAGCGTCGTGATCGACGGCCCGGTCTCGCTCGATGTCGTGCACCTGGGCTCGACGGTCGATCTAGAGCACGAAGGTGAGCGCATCACCTACAAGATCGTCGGCACCGCGGAGGCCCATCCGGCGTCGGGCAGGCTCTCCGACGCGTCACCCGTCGGACGGGCCCTGCTTGGTGCGCGCGTGGGCGACGAAGTGACGGTTCCGCTGCCGGGCGGCGCAGTCCAATACCGGGTAGTCGGGGTCCGCTAGTCCGTTACGTGCATCTGGATGGCGCTTTGCTATCTGACTTTGATGCTCGCCCCTTGCGCAGGGACTGGAAAGCGACGCCAGATCGGCCATGCTGAGACCAATGACCACGCCCTCACCCGTCCGGCCGGCTGATCGTGCCACGCCGCCCGCGGTTCAACCGCTCCGCGTCGCGCTGCTGTCGCCGCCTTTCCTACCTGTGCCACCGCCGGGCTACGCCGGCACAGAACGCGTCGTGGCGACGCTTGCCCAGGGCCTGCACGAACGCGGCCATCAGGTGACGCTCTTCGCGCCGGGCGACTCCGATGTGCCGTACGAGCTTGTCCCGAGCGTGCCACACTCGCTCTGGCGCAACGGCCACCGTGGCGACGCGTCGTCGTATATCGAGGCGACGGTCGGCCTCGCCTGGGAACACGCGACGCGCTTCGACCTGATCCACTCACATCTCGACACGGCCGGGTTCACGATGGCGCGGCACTGCGGAACCCCGGTCCTGACGACGCTCCACAGGCGGCTCGACACCACCGGCGCGGCCGACATGATCGACGCCTTTCCTGACGTTGCGCTAGTCGCGATCAGCGACAGCCAGCGGCGCTGGAATCCGGATGCCAACTGGATTGCGACCATCCACCACGGGCTCGATTTCAGTTCCACGCCTCAGTCGATCGATGCCGGCGACTACCTGCTCCTCGTTGGCCGGATCGCCCGCGAGAAAGGCATCGAGGAGGCGATCGAATTGGCCGAGCGAACCGAGCGGCCGCTGGTCATCGCGGCCAAGGTGTACGACACGCGCGAGCAGCGTCTGTTTGACGCCGTCGTGCGACCGCACCTCAAGAAGGGCCTTATTGACTGGCGCGGCGAGGTCGAGCCCGCGCAGCGCGACGAACTCATGGCCGGCGCCCTGGCGACACTGATGCTCGGCGCCTGGCCCGAGCCGTTCGGCCTCGTGGCGATCGAGTCAATGGCGACCGGCACGCCGGTCATCGCCCGCCGAGCGGGCGCCAATACGGAGACCGTTCAGCACGGAACGAGCGGATTCCTGGTCGACGACATCGACGAAGCCGTGCTGGCGGTGAGCCGCGTGGGCAGACTCGACCGCGCCAAGATCGCGGGCTACGCGCGCGAAAGCTTCTCGGCAGAGCGCATGGTCGCGCAGTACGAGCGGGCTTACGCGCAGGTGTTGGCGCAGGCCGAGCGGGCTGAGGCAGGTGATGCAGCCGAGCCGCTCCACCTCGTGGCTCGCGCGGAAGACATGGCCGCAGGCTGAGTCTCAGCCGCCCCTAACGCGCCGAATCAGGCCCCGCCGTCACCGCCATCGTCGTTGCGGTCGTCGTCACCCAGCACGGTCAGCTGACGCGGCCCATCGGTCATCGAATCTGAGCGACGCGATCGGGCGCGCGGCGCCGATTCCGGGTTCATCCGGCGGCGCGTCTCTACCTCGACGCCGGAGCCGTTGCCCTCAACCGCCGGGTGCTCGACCAGGGCGATGAGTCGGTTGGCCATGAATCGGCCGGTCCGAATGGGCGTGCCGGCCCGCGTAACCTCCGTGACCTCGACCACGCCGCGGACGTTGGTGATCTCGATCCGCCGGCCGGCCCGCCGCGCCACGATCTCGAACGTCTGGGTGCCCTGGCCGGTATCGACTACCGCCTCTACCCGATCACCCTTCATGGCCGGAGGATACGCCTTAGGCGCGCACTTCCTGGCGCATGAACGACACGTAGGCCACCGCGAAGGCGCCGCTCGTGAGCGCGATCAGGCCGATGAACTGCGGCCAGACCACGAGCAGGCTCTGGTCGAGCGACAGGCTCGACGGCAGCGCGCGCTCCTCCAGCCTGAGCTCGAGATAGGCGGTCACATCAAACGTGCGCAGGCTCGGGTCGAGCAACGCTCGCGTCGATTCGGTGAAGAGCTGGCTGGGTGATATGAACGACAGGTTGCGCTTCGCGGACTCGTTGGCGATGAGCTCCGGCAACGATTCTCCGCCCGTGGGCGAGACGGCGTCAGCAAGGACGCCCACCAGCAGGCTGACGAACAGCGTCAGTACGAGCCATGCGGCGATCGACACCAGCGCCGATGTCGCGGCGCTCCTGAAGACGACCGAGCACAGCAGCGCGACAGCCAGCCATAGGCCAACGTAGACCACGGCCAGCACGACCCACACTGCGAGGCGCACGACCTCCTCGATGCCGGGCAGGATGCCCAGCTGGAGCACGCCGATGGCCCCGACGACGGCGATGATGGCGACGAAGATGACCGCGATTGCCGCCAGGCCGGCGACGAACTTGCCGTTGATGACGTCGTCGCGGTGGATGGGCTGGGAAACGAGCCGGGGCAGCGTTCCCTCCGAGCGTTCGCCATTGACGCCGTCGAAGCCGAATGCGATGCCCAGCACCGGTCCAAGGAGCGCGGTGAAGTACACGAACGTCGGAATGTTGGTGCCTTCGGGCTGGTAGAAGAACAGGTAGAGGAACAGCGACTGGGCGCCGCTGGCGCTGGGGGCCAGCGCCTTTAGTCCGCCAGCAGCCGAGTACACCGCGGCCGCCGCGGCGAGCGTCAGGACGAGCGTCAGCACCAGGAACCGAATGCTCGATACGTGGTCGGCGAACTCCTTCGCCGCGATGACGCGCCAGCCCGCTGGGATACCTGCCGGCCGCGCGGCGCGCTGGTAGCGGCGCTCCTTGGCGGACTGCGCGGGCGGGGCGGATTCAGCGCGAATGTTCTTGCGCTTGCGGCCGCGCGCGGTCGCGCCCGTAGCGGCGAGCGAGATGGACTGGCCGGTCATGCCGCGCCCTCCGTGTCCGTGGCGTAGTCGGCGAAGTAGCGCCGATAGATCTCGTCGAGCTCGTCGCCGCGGCGGCGCAGGTGGTACGGCGGATGGCCGGCCTCGACCAGGGCCCGCGCCAGGTCGGCCCGGACGTCGCGCTTGGCGCGCACGACCCACATCTTGGGATCGCGCGGATCCTTCTCGACCGACGTGACGCCGTTGACCTTCGCGGCTGCGTCCCTGACTGCCTCTGCGGGCGGTGGTGCCGCGACCTCGATCTCGATCGCGCCCGTCGCGAGCTGGCCTGACAGCTTGTCCATCGCGCCCGACGCGATGAGCTTGCCGGCAACGAAGATGCCGACCTCGTCGCACACCTGCTGCACCTGGTGCAGCAGGTGGCTCGCCAGCAGGATCGCGGCGCCACCGTGCGCCAGCTCACGAATGAGCGCCAGAACGTCTTCGACGCCGGCTGGGTCAATGGCCGTGGTCGGCTCGTCGAGGATCACGATCGAGGGGCGCTTGACCATGACGTCGGCGAGACCCAGGCGCTGCTTCATGCCGCGCGAATAGGTTTCGACCTTGGAGTTGGCGGCATTCGTCAAGCCGACACGCTCGAGCAGCTCGTCGATGTGATCGTCGGCGGCCTTCCTGGGGATGCCGTTGAGGCGCGCCGTGTATTGCAGGTTCTGGCGGCCGGTCATGGCGCCGTAGAAGCCGACCGCGTCGGGCAGGTAGCCCACCCGGCGCTTGACCGCGATCGGATCGCGCGCCGGATCCATGTCCAGGACGCGTGCCGAGCCCGATGTCGGCTCGGACAGGCCGAGCAGCATCAGGATCGTTGTCGTCTTGCCCGCGCCGTTGGGCCCGAGGAGGCCAAAGACCTCGCCCGGGCGCACGGACAGATCGAGCTTGTCGACCGCGGTGAAGTTGCCGTAGCGCTTGGTCAGCGCCCGGGTCTTTATTACCGGCTGCGGCTGGCCGGCAGTTGTGTGCGCGGCCGGCTCAGCGACGGCCATAGCGCTGGAAGACGAGGAACAGGCCGGCCGCCACGACGATCAGGATGCCGATGCCGATGACCAGGCCGATGGGTGACGTTTCGACGGTCGTGCGCACGTCGATGGTGTCAGTCGCGGTCGACTCCTCGCCCGATGTGGCGCGGAAGGTCAGCACGTAATCGCCCGCGACCGCGTTGCCCCCCGGCTCGATCGTTGCCACTACCTTCACACCGTTATCAACGCCCGGCTGGATTACCGGGATGGTCTCCTGGTCGAAGGTGATCTTCCAGCCGCGGGGGGGAGTCGCCGTGAGCCTGACGTTGGCCACCGGGGCGCTGCCCGTGTTGGTGACAACGAGCTCGAGCGTGGTCTTCGATCCCGCCGTGGCGGTCGCGTTGAGCCGCTCATCGGCCGTGTTCAGCCCGAGCGAGTAGGAGCCGGTGATCTCGACGGTCAGGTCGAGCTCGACGGGCTCGGGGCCGCCCTGGGCGATGATCTTGATGTCGTAGATACCGGCCACGGCGTCCGCTGGCGGATCGGCCGTCACCTGGATCGTCGAGTTGCTGCCCGCATCGACGGTCGTGGTGGTAGCGCCCTGCTCGGCCGCCGGCTTCGCCTCGACCGTCCAGCCCGCCGGACCCTGGGCCTCAAGGCCAAAGGTCAGCTGCTGGTTGGTGTCGTTGTTGAGAAGCACGTTGTACCTGAACGCGGTCGCGGTCGACCCGCGCAGGTTGGGGAAGTTCGTGGTCAGCGATACGGCACCCGCGGCCTGCGCCTCGATGGTCAGGTCAAGCGACAGCGAGGCGGTCGCGCCGCCCGCGGTGCGGCCGGTGACGACGACGTGGTTGACCCCGGGGGCGACGTCGATGGGCACATCGATCTCAACGGTGAAAGCACCGGCGATCTGGTTGGTGGACGAGCCTTCGGTGATGGGGCCCGGGGCGGTGTTGACCGCGCTGACGGTCGATCCGCCGCCACGCATCCTGACTGTCCAGCCCGTGGGAGCGGTGGTCGACAGGTCCACGCGCGTTGCGACGTCCGTGATCGCGATCACGTTGAACTTGACAGTTGAGCCCGGGTCGGCGGTGACCGCCGGGTACTGGGTGGTCAGCTCGAGCGGACCCTGGGCCAGCGCCACCGGCGCCAGCGTCAGTCCGAGCAACAGTGCGGCGGCACCAGCCCGCAGAACGCGCATCTTCAGCGAACTCCTCATGCGATTGGTTTCACTTCGCGAACCCGCCCCGTGGCGGCAGGCCGGGCGACGTTTCCGGAGTCCTCTCGTCAGCTCGCAGCCGTTCGCGCCGCGATTGTCGCTCAGTCAGCGATTTTTGGTCGAGCCGCTATCGGGTGGCATTTTCTTCACCGATCTGGGCGTTCTCCCAGCCGATTCACAGCCTGTAAGCGGAGCAAAACCCTCAGCCGGCCCTGGCGATGGTCGTCGCAAGCTCGACCATGGTCCGCACGGCCGCGCCCTGCGGGCCCTTGGGCGAGAAGGGCCGATCGTCTTCGTACCAGGCAGTGCTGGCGATGTCGAGGTGCGCCCATTCCGTTTCAGCGTCGACCGCGGCGTCGATGAATGCCGCACCGAGGATGGTGCCACCCAGGCGGCCGCCCGAGCTATTGCGCAGGTCCGCGACCTCGCTCTTCATCTCCTCGCGATGCTCATCGTCGAGCGGCAGCGGCCACATGCGCTCGCCACTCCGGTCAGCGGCGCCCAGCACCGCGTCGATGAACGACTGCGGCCGCCCGAGGACGCCGGTGTACAGCCGGCCCAGCGCGATACGCACGGCGCCGGTGAGCGTGGCCACGTCGACCACCCGCTTCGCGCCTTCGCGCTGGGCATAAGTGATCCCGTCGATAAGCACGAGGCGGCCCTCCGCGTCGGTGTTGGTGACCTCGACGGTCTTGCCGCTCATGCTCGTCACCACGTCGCCCGGCTTGGTCGCGTGGCCGCCGGGCAGGTTCTCCGTGCACATCGCGACGGCGATCAGGTTGAGTGGCAGGTTCATGCGCGCGACCACGCCGGCCGCCGCGAGCACCGACGCGGCGCCGCTCATGTCGTACTTCATCAGGTGCATGTCCTCGGCGGGCTTGATCGAGATGCCGCCCGAATCGAAGGTGATGCCCTTGCCGACCAGGGCGAGGTCGTAGCCGTCGCCCGGGCGGCCGTGGTGGCGCAGCACGACGACCTGTGCCGGCTCATCACTGCCGCGCGCAACCGAGAGGTAGCTGCCCATGCCCAGATCGCGCGCCTCGTCCTCGCCCAGGACCTCCACTTTGAGGCTCGTCTGCGACGCCATCTCGCGCGCCGCTTGCGCCATGTGGGTCGGGGTCATCAGGTTGGCCGGCTCGTTGGCCACGCCGCGCGACCAGTTGACCGCCTCGCCGACGAACGTGCCGCGGCCGATGGCCGCCTCGTAGTCGCTCGCCGTGCCACCGATCACCAGCAGCACCTCCTCGAGTGGCGGCAGCTGGCGATCCTTCTCCGTCGTGCGGTGGCTCTCCGGCCGCCACATCGCGTAGATCACGCCCTCGACAGCGCCCTGCACCGCTTCCTGGGCGTCGAGTGCGTCCGACTCGAGACAGATCGCGATGCGCGTGGCCGTCGACTGCCACAGGCCACGGACACCCGCGCTGGCAAACTGCCAGGAGCGCGCGACGTCGAAGTCGGCGCGCTGGCCGGCGGGGACGACGATGAGCCTGGTCGAGCTCTCGGCGCTGCTCTGGAGGTGCGTGATCGGCGCGAACATCTTGGTGTCGCCGTGCTCCCGGGCGACCCACGCGGCCGTGTCGCGGACATCCGCGGGCGTGTTGCTCGCCGCGTCACCTTCCTTGAAGACGGGCACGATCAGGGCGTCGAGGTGCTCGCCCTCGAGGCTGGAAACGACGCGGAACTGCAAGTGGGATCAACCTCTCAGTCGAAGTGGTGCGGGCCTGAAGAGTATTAGAGTCAGCGCCACCATGCCGCGACGCGTCTATTCGTTTGACCGCCCAGACCGCTTCATTGCCGGCGCGCTGGGCACGCCCGGTCAGCGGACGTTCTTCATCCAGGCGAGCAAGGGCAGCCAGCAGATCTCGGTCGCGCTCGAGAAGACGCAGGTCGCGCTGCTGGCCGAACGGATTGCCGCGCTGTTGCTCGCGCTGCGCGAGGGCGGCGTCACCATCGGCGACGACCTGCCGGGGCCAGCGCCAGAGCTGGCCGAGCCAGTCGTCGAGCAATTCCGCGTGGGCACGATGACTCTGGGCTGGGACGGTGAGGTGGGCCGGGTCGTCATCGAGGCGCGCGAGATCGGCGAGGCCGACATCGACGAGGCCGACATCGACGAAGAAGCGGATGCCGACGACGCCGACGAGGACGAGATGGAGGCTGCCGAAGGCGCCGCGGACGAAGGCATCGAGCTGCGCTCGCTGGCGGGCGACATGGACGATCCACGCGACGTCGTTCGGGTGGAGCTGGAGCCTCAAGCCGCGCTGAGCTTTGCCAGCGGCGCCCTGGAGGTTGTGCGCGCCGGCCGGCCGCCATGTCCGCTGTGCGGCGCGCCGCTCGATCCGACCGGCCACTTCTGCGTGCGCCGCAACGGCCACGCCAACGAGCTCCTGAACTAGCCGCGCAGGATCTGCGCTGGACCCCACGGACTCCGCGCCATCAATCGCGTCGCTCGACCTGCTGCGCGACGGTGAGTTGACCATCGTCGGCCGCCTGACCGACGCGTCCAACGCGAGCTTCCTGTGCCGCATCGGCGCCGACACGCTCTTCGATCCCGACGAGTGGCCGGACCACGAGCTGCCGCCCGGGCCGCTGTGCGTCTACAAACCGACGCGCGGCGAGCGCCCGTTGCACGACTTCCCGGACGGCACCCTGGGGCGGCGCGAGGTGGCCGCGTTCCTGTTATCGGAGGCGACGGGCTGGGCGATCGTGCCACCAACGGTGTTGCGCGACGGGCCATTCGGTGAGGGCGCCGTACAGGCGTGGCTGGAAACCGATCCGGGGGTCGACGTGGTCGAGCTGATAGTCGGGCCCGACCCGCGCCTGCGGCCCATGTGCGTGTTCGATCTCGTGGCCAATAACGCCGATCGCAAGGGCGGCCACATCCTGCCGCTGCCCGACGGCACGTTGCGCGGCGTTGACCATGGCATCTGCTTCGCGGTCGAGCCGAAGCTGCGCACGGTCCTGTGGGCGTGGCGCGGCGAGCCGTTCGACGAGTCGGAGACGGCCGCGCTGGGTCGCGTCGCTGCGGCTCTCGCGGGTGACCTGGGCGCGGCGCTGACTGAGCTGCTTACGCGCGACGAGGTACGCGCCACCGCGCAACGGGTTGCCGCGCTGCTCGAGCACGGGCGCTTCCCGGAGCCCGACCCCGCGCGACCGGCCGTACCCTGGCCGCCCTTCTAGGTCGCCTCGCTACGGGGAGCGTCGTCGTCGGCGTAGCGCCGAAGGATGAAGCCGAACTCGGAGCCACCCTCCGGCCGCGGCGCGGCCCAGATGCGGCCGCCCATCGCCTCGACGAGAGCGCGACACACAAACAGGCCAATGCCCGCGCCACCGGCCTTCGCCGCGGTCTCCGGGGAGCGGTAGTAGAGCTGGAACAGCCGATCGACCTCGTCGGTGCGCACACCCGCCCCTGAATCGAGCACGCGCACACGCGCACCCTCGGGCGTCTCATCCAGGACCACCTCGACCGTGGTTCCGGCCGGGCTGTACTTCGCGGCGTTGCTGAGCAGGTTGCGCAGCACCTGCTCGACGTATGTCTCGTCGCCGCGCACGGTCATGGTGGTGGTCGCGCTGAACGCGAACCTGGCACCGGGCCAGCGCACCTGCTCGGAGAGCGTGACGCGGCGCACCACGTGCGCGATTGCGACCGGATCGTCGAAGCGCTCCAGCGACTCGTACTCCGAGCGCGACAGCACCAGCAGGTCCTCGACCAGCCTGTACAGCCGGTCGGCCTCCCCTTCCAGGTCCTCGATCAGCTCCTGGCGTGTGGCCTCGTCGAGCGGCCGGTCGCGCCGGGCGAGAAGCTTGGCGCCGCCGTAGATGGCGGTGATCGGGGTGCGCAGCTCGTGCGAGACGATCGAGTTGAATGCGTCACGCAGCTCGCTTGCCCGGCGCTCGTTGGCCGCGATGCGACCCAGCTCGTCGCTCATCTGGGCGGCGCGCTGCAGGGCGTGGCGCCGCTCGGTCGCTTCGAGGCGCGCCCGATCGCGCTCGCTACGCAGTCGATAGGACAGGTACGACACCGCGGTGCCGCCGGCAAGGTACGCCAGCAGCCGGACCTGCACGCTGCTGAGATCGGCCGCGGCGACGAAGAGCGCGGGCACGAAGAGCACCGAGTCAGCGAGCGCGCCGAGCAGTGTCGCGAGCACACCGCCCAGCAGACCGCGATACCAGGCCACCACCGCGACGGCCGGGATATAGACGATGAACCCAGCGTTGGCGTTGGAAACGGACAGGAGCAGTGCCTTGAGGGCGACGGCCACGCCCATGACGAGTGCCGCCACACCCAGCGTCACGAGCGCGCTGCGCAGACCCCAGTGGGGCTCAGGTTGTCGCCGCGCTTGCTGCGGCTGGGCCATCGCCTCAGGCATCGTCCGGGACGGCCGCTTCTGGCGCGGCGGGCGCGGCGGGCGCGGTCGGCACGTGCCCATCGTCCGTGCCCAGCAGCGCGAGCAGCCCGCGCAGCGGGATCGACACCCAGTCGGGCCGATTGTTGAGCTCGTAGGTGAGCTCGTACAGGACCTTCTGGAGCATCGCCAGGTCGAGCAGCGCAACCTGTTCGGCGCGGGCGCGCGGCACGAACGGCTGTCCCGCGGCTCCTTCGAGATACGCGTCCACGAACGCGGCGCTGACCGTCGCGTACCACGCCCTCGCCCACGGCTCGAGGCGCGCGATGTCCTCCGGCCGCACAGCGCCGCCGAGGCGCGGATTAAGCAGCGTGCCGAATGCCGCGTAGTGGAACGAGCGCAACATGCCCGCGACGTCGGCCAGCGCCGAGCGCCGGTGGCGCCGCTCCGACAGGGGCCGGCCGGGCTCGCCCTCGAAATCGATGATCACCACGTCCTTGCCGGTCCATAGCACCTGGCCCAGGTGGTAGTCGCCGTGCGTCCGGATGCGCACCGCGCCGATGCGCGCCTGGGTCAGCTCGCGCGTCCGCCGCAGGATCTCGTCAGACGATGCGATCACCTGCTCGGCGGCCGGCCGCGCGTCATCAGGCAGGTCGCCGAGCCGGCGTCGCAGTAGGGCGATCGTCCCGCTCGCCTGGTTGCGCAGGTTCTGGAAAGTGCTGCGCTGGTAGAGAGCGCTGAAAGGCTCGGACGAGAACGCGGAATCGTCGCGCCCGGCCAGGACGCGATGCAGCTCCGCGGTGCGCGTCCCGAGGAGCCGGGCGAAATACAGGTAGTCACCGGTCATCTCCGGGACGATCTCGGCGCGCGCCTCAGTCTCGGCGTCGGTTGCCGCGGCGCGCTCGTAGAAGTCGCTGACCGCGTCCAGCGTCAGCGCCCACGCGTCACCCTCGTTGGCCACGTATTCCTGTACGACGCCCAACGCCTGCGGCTCGCGCCGGCCGCTCAGCGACAACCAGCCGCCGAGTGCCGGCGTGTGGCTGAAGGCCGCGTCAGTCAATGCCTGGCCGATCTCGATCTCAGGGTTCGCGCCCGGCTCCAGGCAACGGAACAGCTTGAGGATCAGCCGGTCGCCGAAGACGACCGATGTGTTGCTCTGCTCGGCCCGGCCCACGGCCGGTGTCAACGCTGCCCCGCGCCCGCCGCGCAACCGGCGCAGCGCCGGCGTAGGCGATCCGGTGAGCTCCGTGCGCCGGCCGGAGATGCGGCGCTTGCCACTCACCGCATCGAGCAGCCCCGTCGCGAACGCGGGCTCATACATCGCGTCATAGAGCGTCCACGCGGCGCCGCCTTCGCCGTCCGGCAAGACGGTGACGACGATCGCCTGAGGCGTGGGAGCGAGCGCGGCTTCGACGCGCTCGGCGGGCGCCAGCGCGAGGGGCAGCACGTATGTCTCCGCTTCGCCCTCCGTGAACTCGACATCGAAGATCGCCAGCCGTGCCTGGATGTCTGCAGAGCCGTCAAACGGCACCCGGAGCGCATCGCGCAGCGCGATGCCCTTGATGCGCCGGGCCTTGGAGCGGAACCAGCGCCGCGCGCGCACGTAGCCCGGCAACACGCTGGCCAGCGCCCGCGCGCCGCCGGAGAGCAACCGCTCGAGGTCGGCTGGCCCGCTGATGATCGGTGCCTTCTCCTCGACCGGCCGGATCTCGTGGCCGCGTCCACTCGGGTCCGCCTCCAGCGCGAACCAGATGAAGGAGTGCGGGCCCAAGGTCAGGAAGAGCGGTCGTTCCTCGATCCGCGGAAACTCGACGCGGCCGAACATCTCGACCGGAATGAGACCGCGCCATGGCGTTAGATCCAGCTCGGCGTGCTGGACGAAGCGCGACATGTTGGCGACCACGAGGATCCGCTCGTCGCCGAACTCGCGCACGAAGGCCACAATGCGCCGGTTCTCCGGCGTGAGGAACGTCAGCGAACCGCGACCGAAGGCCTGGTACTGCTTGCGCAGCGCGATTAGGCGCTTCATCCACCACAGCAGCGAGCTCGGGTTGGCCTGCTGGGCGTCGACGTTGATTGCCTCGTAGCTGTACTCGGGGTCGGTGATCACCGGCAGGAAGAGACGCTGCCGGTTGGCATCGCTGAAGCCGGCGTTGCGATCGGCGCTCCACTGCATGGGCGTGCGCACGCC
>DATBRX010000004.1:0-23070 GCA_036560085.1 Candidatus Limnocylindrales bacterium | reverse complement strand
GGCGATCTCACCGATGACCGGCAGTGCATGCGAATCCAGGCTGGTGACCTGTGCCGGGAGCGGCCCGCTTGAGCCGGCGCGAATGGATGCGCTGGGCGTCAGGCGCAGGGCGCGTGAATGACTCGCGCCGCGCTCCAGCATGCCCTCGCGCTCGAGCGCCTGGAGATGGTGATGGACGGCCGACGTGGACGCCAGGTCGACTGCCTGCGCAATCTCGCGCACCGACGGGGGATAACCACGCTGGCGGGTGGTTGACGCGATGTATTCGATGGTCCGCTGCTTGCGGGCGGCGTCGTGTTTGGTCACAGCGCCTCCTTCCACGCGTGATCGTAACCGAACGCCTGTTCGAATGTCAACCCGCAAGCGAAGCCGATTGCGCCGCGCGAGATCAGCGGGGTGAGCTACGCCGCGCGGGTGTGGCGGAAGCCGGTGGCTGAGCCGGCCAGCAGGAACGTCGCGGCGACGAGCGGCAGGAACGACGCCGTCAGCGCGTCGGCCACGGTGATCGGGCCACCGCTGGTGTACAGCGCGGCGAGCCAGTAGAGGCTGGCGAGGAACATCGCGAAGCCGGTGACCATGAGCCCGACCAGCGCCCAGCGTGATCCGGCGTTGGCGCGGTAGGAGAAGGCGACCGCGGCGAGCGCGAAGAGCAGCATGACCACGGTGGGCCCCCGACCCAGGTACCAGACCCAGGCCCACGCGAGCACCGAGCCCACGACGCCCACCCACATCAATATGCGCCAGCTCGGCGTTCGCTTGACGACATCCGTGGCCACCTGCGCACCCACTAACTAGCAATGACGGTTGTGTGAGCGCAGGTTCGCCGACGGGCAGTCCGCACTCCATCCGCCTGCCGTCCCATGTAGGGCCTGTCGGGAGTGCTAGTCGTTTAGGTTGAGTTCGCAGTGGATAGGGCAGGACGGAGACCGGCCGTCAGTCGGGAGTCACATCCCGTGCTGAACTTTCGGGGCCCTCCAGCTGTTCCAGCCGGTGCTCCAGCTGCGCGAGGCGCTGCTCGACGGTGTGGATGTCGTGATGAACGGCCGGCGTCGCGCCGGCCGGCTTGAAGCGCTGGTCGACGAAGCTCTGGAGGCTGTTCTTGATGGGCGTGAACATGCCCGCCAGCACAAGGGTGGTGATGACCACCGCGGCGTCCGACCTGTCGCCCGTGACCGTGACGAAGAGGCGCTGGAAGAGGGCCACCCCGGCCGCGTAGAGCCCGCCCAGGATGCCCGTCAGCGGGATGTACACCAGCGCCCGGTTGAGGATCAGGTCGATGTCGTACAGACGGTGGTGCAGGATTGCCACAGCGGCGGCGAGCGGCAGCAGGCAGCCGGCGACAAGTGCCGTGGCGAGCAGCGCGTGGCCCGTGGCGTAGTCGGCCTGGAGGCCGTAGCGCACGATGACGAAGGGGATACCGGCCAGCGCGATCAGGACCACCGACACGGCGATCCAGCGCAGCTGGGCGCGCTCGCGGTCGTTGGAGCGGTGGTAGCGCACCACGATTGACGCGGTGCCGATCGTCACGCCCACGATCAGCATCGACACGCCGAGCAGGGTGATTGGGCCGAGCAGCGGCCGCCAGGCAAACGGCGCGGCGAAGACGTTGGTCAGCGACGGATACCAGGTCAGGCCGCTCGGCTGCAGGCCCATGCCGAGGATCACCAGCACAGCGCCGAAGAACGCGAGCCAGCCGGCGCCACGCCAGCGGGGCGTCAGTGGTCGGCCGGTGGGGAAGCGCAGGAAGACCACGTTAGTGAGCACGGCCAGCATCGGCAGGTGGGCCGACGACGAGATCCAGGCTGCGACCAGCAGCGGGTAGCTCAGCTGGCGGAAGGCCTCGTGGCCCTCCTGGACCTGGAAGGTCACGAGCAGCTGCGCGGCCATCCCGAGACCGAGCACCAGGAACACCCAGCCGAGCAAGTTGCCCGGCAGCCGCGTGGCGAGCAGCCAGCCCATGGCCGCATACGCGACCGCGTAGAACATCTCGGCCACGAACACGAGCTGGCTGTCGATGAACGACACGGGCGGCGGCTGGAAGCGCTGGCCGGCCCACAGGACGATGCTGGCGAGGACGCTGATGACGCTCGCGGCCAGGAGGGCCGTCGCGAGCAGCCGCGGCCAGTTGATGTCGGACATCTGGCGCGGCCGGGCGAAGGCGGCGATCTTCATGTCAGGTTTCGGAGGCTCAAGGTCGTACTGGCTCGGTGTTGATGCTGCTGCGTTGGACCTCGTCGATGTGCGCCAGGATCGCGTCGAGCGCCGCCGGGTCGCGGACATAGTCAATGACGCCCTGCAGGAACGCCTCGTTGACCTGCTCGGGCATCAGGTCGCTCGCGTCGTAACGGAACCGCGTCGCGTTGGCGAGAGTCGCCGCCGCGCGGCTCGAGATCTCGTCGGGATAGTTGTTGACGTGGACATTGACTGACAGCGCGCCGCCGCGCGCCACCCAGATCGACTGCGCATCCGGGGTCATGAGGTACGACATGAGGGCCCGTGACTGAGGCGTGTCGCGGAACATGCCGAAGAGGTCGCCTGCGCCCGTGACGTTGTTGGCGAAGCGACCGTCGATGGTCGGGAACGGGAAGAAGTCGTACTCGCCATCGCGCGCGCCGGCGCGCGTCTGGAAGAACGATGTCATGAAGGTCGCCTGGTGGTGGAGCAGGCAGCCCGGTGGATCGGTGAAGAGGCCGTTGCCCGCGTCGCCGAAGTTCGTGGCGATGATCCCCGCCGCGCCGCCGTCGGTGTCGGCAACGACGCTGCCGAAAAGCTCGAACGCCTTCTTGACCTCCGGCGCGGTCCAGGGCAGCCGTCCGGCAACCCATTCGTCGTAGACGTCCGGACCGCTCTGACGGAGCAGGATGTCCTCGATCCAGTCCGTGCCTGGCCAGCCCGAAGTTGCGTCCGACCCCAGGCCCATGCACCAGGTCTTGGAGTCACCCCGCCGGGCGACGTTCGCCTGGGCGACCAGCTCGACCCAGTTGTCCGGGGTGCCGACGGTCCAGTCGTGCGGGTTGAACCAGATCAGGCCCTTGAGCGTGGCCTTGATGAACACCCCGACGAGCTTGCCGTCGACTGTGCCCAGGTCGATGAAGGCAGGCACGGTGTCGGCCTTGTAGCCGCTGACGTCGATGACTGTAGCGAGGTCCTTGAGCGAGCCATGGCGCGCGAACTCGGCCATCTGGCCCGGCCCGGGCAGGCCCGCCACATCGGGCGGATCGCCCTGGGCGATCGACTGCCACAGGTAGCCATTGAGGTCGCGCGTGCCCTTGTATTCGACGGTCACGCCCGACTCCTGCTCGAAGGGGCGGACCATGGCCATGAAGGCTTCCTGCTCGGCGCCGCTCCATGAGGCGACGACGCTGACCGTGCCGCCGATCTTGCCCGTCGGGGCCGAGCTTGAGCAGCCCACGCCGATTGCGGCCATGAGCAGGAGCGCGACTACGGTCGCGCGCGCGGAAGGTCGATTCAGGACGGGCACCGATTACCTCCAGCCGCCGGCACTTCCCCACGGGTGCCGCATCTTTTCCGCAGCTGACGCCGTGAAGATACTCCAAAGCGGGGATCAGGGAACTGGGGCTGAACCGGTGGGCTCGCATATACTCGCTCGTCCGATGGCCCGATCTCGACGTCGCGGCGGTGGCCTGCTGCGCGTGCTCAATCTCCTGCCCTTCCTGCCGCTGGCCGGCAAGGCGCCGCTCTACGCGCGGCTGCTCTGGTCGCTCGCGTCGGATCCGCGCGTGCCGGCGTCACGTAAAGCGCTGCTCGGGCTAGCCGGCGCGTACATCGTCTCGCCGCTCGACATCGTGCCCGAGTGGATCCCGGTGCTGGGCGCGGTCGACGATGTGGCGGTGATGGTGCTGGCGATTGACGTCTTCCTCGAGGGCCTGCCCGAAGGGCTCGTCGCGGAGAAGCTGGTCGAGCTGGGCATCCCGGCGTCGGAGCTCGAAGACGACCTGGCGCGCGTGCGGCGTGTGGTGCCACGGCCTCTGCGGGCCATGATGGCGCGTGTCCCGGACGCGCTCGACCGTGTCGCGCAACGCATTAGTGAAAGTGGAGTGGATCAGAAAGTGCGCGCGGCTATATCTGCGCGCATGCCCAGCAGCGAAGGAAACCCGGCTTGAAAGTCATTCTCACGGCGGACGTTGACAAGCTCGGCAAGAGCGGCGAGATGAAAGAGGTTGCCGAGGGCTACGCGCGCAACTTCCTGCTGCCGCGCAAGATGGCCGTATCGGCAACCGGCGGTGCCTACCGTGCCTGGCAGCACGACATCGCGTCACGCGAGGACAAGCGCAAGCGCGAGCGCGAGGAGGCCGAGATCGCGGCCCAGCGCATCTCGTCGACGACATTGACGCTGGGCGTGAAGGTGGGCGAGGGCGGCAAGCTCTTCGGCTCCATCACGGCCAAGGACATCGCCGACGCGCTGGCGCGGCGAGGCATCGAGATCGACCGCCACAAGGTCGACCTCGACGAGCCGCTCAAGATGCTCGGCACGTACAAGGTCGCGATCAAGGTCTACCCCGGCCTGACCCCCGAAGTGACGGTGGACGTCGAGCCCAAGGGCTGACGTCCTCGCGCCCCGCGCCATGTGAGTTGGCACACCCGGCGCGCATGATGGTGGGGTGAGCGACCGCCAGACGCGGACGATCCTGCACGTCGATCTCGACGCGTTCTTCGCGGCCGTCGAGCAGCGCGACGACCCGTCGTTGCGCGGCAAGCCCGTGATCGTGGGCGGCGGCGGACCAAACGACCGCGGCGTAGTGAGCACGGCGTCCTACGAGGCGCGCGTGTTCGGCGTGCGCTCGGCGATGCCGCTGCGGACCGCGGCCGCCCTCTGTCCCGAGGGGATCTTCGTACCCGTCAACGGGCGCAAGTACAGCGCCGCGAGCAAGCAGGTCATGACCATCCTCGAGCGTTTCTCGCCGCTCGTCGAGCAGCTGTCGATCGACGAGGCGTTCCTCGACGTGACCGGGACGGAGACCCTCTACGGCACCGGTGAGGCCGTGGCACGACTGCTCAAGAAGGCTGTGCACGACGAAACGGGGCTGACTATCTCCGTCGGCGTGGCGGCGAACCGCCTTGTTGCCAAGATCGCGTCGGACCTGAAGAAGCCCGACGGCCTTGTCGTCGTGCCACCAGGGACCGAGCGCGACTTCCTCGCGCCGCTCGCCATCGAGCGGCTGTGGGGCGTTGGTGCGAGCACGCGCAAGGCCCTGGTCGACTACCAGGTGCGCACGATCGGTGATCTGGCGGCCCTGCCGCAGGACGTATTGGTCCGGCGTTTCGGCAAGCACGGTGGTGACCTGGCCTCCCGCGCCCAGGGCGTGGGTGAGACCGCCGTCGGCGGTCACGACGCGGCCAAGTCGGTCAGCCAGGAGACGACATTCGATACGGATGTCGGCGAGTGGGAGAAGCTCGAGCAGACCCTGCTCGCGCTCAGCGAAGGCGTGGCCCGCCGACTGCGCGACGATCACATCATGTGCTGGACGGTGGGCGTCAAGATCCGCGACCGCGACTTTGTCACCATCACGCGTCAGAAGACGCTCGATGAACCGACCGATTCGACGGACCTCATCTGGCGCACCGCTGTCGCACTGACCAGGAAAGAGGTCAAGGGCAAGGTCATGCGGCTGCTGGGCGTCGCCGCGAGCGGGCTGACGGAGGAACACCAGCTTGCGCTTTTCGGTGGCGGCGACGAGCGGCGGCGCAAAGCCCAGGCCGCGGCCGACGAGGTGCGCCACAAGTACGGCTCGCGCTCCATCAAGCGCGCCCGGCTGATCGACGCCCGCGTCCGCGAAGGTTTCGAGCGCGACCCGCGCCGGCTGCCGCTGGTCGAGCGTGACCGCGCGGGCAAGACGCGGGACGGCGCCTAGGGCCGGCGCGCCTCGGCGGCCTCGTAGCCGGACACGATCGCCGGCAGCATGCGATCCATCAGATCACTGGCGCGCTCCAGCAGGGCGGTGGCGGCCGCGCCGGTGAGGCCGCGCCTGCGACACACCGCGCCGAGCTCATGGAGGAAGGGCGCACGGAACCGGACAAACAGCGCGAGGGTGTCCTGGAGCGACAAGCCGGAGCGCCGCGCTATCTGCCCGCAGGCAGCTGCTGCCGTGCGGGCTTGGCCGCAGTGGACCGCCTCCTCATTTGACGGCGCATCGAGCGTCTCGACGAGCGCGGCCACGATGCGCCGACCATGCTGGCGCAGCTGCACTCGCTCGTCTTCGGGCAGCTCGCGCAGCCTGCGCGGCAGGTACGGGAACTTTCGAGTGGCGCGCCGGTAGCCCTCCACGATGGCCAACGACGTGTCCGCGAAGCCATCGAGCCGGGCGGGGATGTCCACGGCCGGCAGCAGCTCCATCACATCCGCGCGGTCAAAGCGACGATGCCCGCCGGGCGTCGTGAACACGTGGACGCGGCCGGCATCGCACCAGCGGCGCAGCGTCGCGACAGAGACGCCAACCAAGGCGCTCGCCTCGCGAATGGTCAGCCACTCGGTGGCCGCGGCGGTGTCTGCGGCGCTCATGGCGAGTTCGCCACTGGATAGGCGATCTCCGGCAGAAGCGGTCGCGCGCCGGTCCCGGCGGGCCCCAGCGGCATCACCGGGTCGGCGTGGCACTGGGCGCAATAGGCCGGTGCGTGGCAGTAAACGCAGGCCTGGGCGCCGCTGGTGCGGATCACAGCCGCGTGGTTGGTGACCATCTCGTCGTGCGACACGTTGATGGCCGTCGTCGCGTGGCAGTTCTCGCAGTAGGTGCGGGTATGGCAGGCGCCGCAGCTCTGGCCGGTCGGGTCGGCGGTGCTGACCGACAGCTTGTGGTCGAAGACCCACAGGCGTCCGTCGTGATTCGACGGCCGCTGGCCGATCAGCACGCCGGATTCGTATTGGCCGATCTGGGGGAACGTATGACACGTCGAGCACTGCGACGGGATCGTCTCGTTGGTCACCTTGCCGGCGACGATCTTGTAGTGCGCACCATCGTGGCAGCGGAAGCAGCCGGGGGCGTCCTGGTGGCCGATGTTGTTGGGATACGTGCCCGCGGCGACGCCCATCTCAGGCGTGGCGACAAGCCGATAGGTCGTCTGCAGACTCGCAATTGCGGCCTCGATCTCAGCCGAACGACCGCGCGCCACCAGCGGGTAGTTGGTTGAGTAGAAGTAGCGCAGGCCGGCGATCGACTGATCGGCCGCCTCGAGCGTGGCGTAGGTCAGCGACAGCCGCTCGACGCCCTGTTGCTTGATGTTCGGCAGGTCAGTGCTGATCTGGCCCGCCGAGATCTGGGCATCGATCGCCGCGCTGACGGTGGGCAGCTCGTGGCCCACGCGGTTGTGGCAATCGATGCAGTCCATCCGGCGCGGCGTCAGCTCGCGCGCAAGCGACGCCACGTCGACGCCGACGTTGTCCGACTGCGTGACCGAGCCGGAAGCGATGAACTCCTCGAATGAGCCGTCACTGCGCCGGACGGTTACGTAGTCGATCTCCTGCGCGCGCGGGTCGGGCGCGAGATATTCCACGTCCGACTCCACGTGCCAGTGGACGCCGACTGCCGGCCTGCCGCTGCCGAAGCCGTTGGGCCGAACCACCAAGGCGACCGACTGACGCGTGTTGGGCGGATCGAGCGCGTAGCGGTCGTGCAGCACGAGGCGGATGGGTCCGCCGCCGGCCAGCAACGGGCCAACGTTGTGGCAGCGCTTGCAGGTCACCTCGACCGACGGCAGCATTGCGTGGTCGGGCGCCGGGATGGGTGTGGGGAATGTGCCGGCGATCACCTCGATCAGCTGCCGGGTGCCGTTCAGCTTGGCCTTGAACCAGCCGGCGAGGCCGGGCTCGGTGTGGCATTCGACGCAGGCGACGTTGCGGTGGGCGCTGATCTCGTAGCCCTTCATCTCGGGCGCCATGGTGTGGCACGTCCCGCAGAAGGCGACCGAATCGGTGTAGGCGATGGTCGCGACCGCGCCTACGGTCAGCGCCGCGCCGAAGCCCGCGACGAGGATGAACAGGACGAATGCGCCACGCCGCGATCGCGGCCGCGGGAAGGGAATGCGCCGGAGCACGCGGCGCAGGCGGCCAGGGCGCTTGCGCGGCGGGTCGCTCAGGCCGATCGCGGCCGATGGCAGCTCGTCGGACAGGTCGTCGGACAGGTCGTCAGACTGGTCGTCGGGCTGGTCGGTCGGGACGCCGGCGTCGGTCATTCAGCGGGTCCGCAGGGTCAGCGGCTGAGTCCGTCGATCGCCGCCTGCATGGATACCGGATCGAGGCTGCCGACCTTGATCTGGCGCAGGACGCCGGTCGCGTCGATGAAGAAGTGCGACGGGATGCCCAGGATCCGGTATTGGGCCGACAGCGCCTGGGTAGGATCGGGCACGGTCAGGTAGGTGATGCCCACGCGGTCGGTGTAGTCCTTGACCGTGAGCGCGTCTTCCTGCATGTACACCTGGACGATCGCAATCTTGCCGACGTTGGCGGCGTAGACGGCCGAAATGTCGGGGTTCTCCGCCCGGCAAGGCTGACACCAACTGGCGCCGAAGGTCAGCCACACCGGCTTGCCGCGCAGATCGGACAGGCGCATCTGGCTACCGTCAGCCAGAGCCGCGATGAAATCCGGCGCGGGGCTGTCGATGACGGGCGCAGCGCCGACGCCCTGACCATCGGGCCTGACCGGGGTGAAGTTGCCGCTGCCGTCCCCCAGGCGCGGGTTGGAGAGGTACGCGGCGGCGAGGATGAGCGCGCCGGTGATGCCGAGGATCGCCAGGGTGGCCAGGGCGTTGCGCCGGCGGCTGGATGGCGTGGTGGCCTCGGCGCCGGCTGGGGCGGGCGCCGAGGCAGTAAGAGTCGCGCTCACTGGTTCAGCCCGCTGTAGCTGTGCAGGCCACCGAAGAAGAGATTGCCGAAGTAGGTGAAAAGCGTGGCCGCGAACCCGGCCACGAGCAGCCACGCGGCGCGGTTGCCGCGCCAGCCGCGGACGACGCGCGCGTGGAGGTAGGCGCCGTAGATGAGCCATGTCACCAGCGACGCGGTCTCCTTGGGATCCCAGCCCCAGTAGCGACCCCAGGCCACGTTGGCCCAGACCGCGCCCAGGACGATGACCAGTGTCAGGAACGGGAAGCCGATGACCACCGCGCGATACGAGATCTCGTCGAGCAGCTCGAGCCGGGGCAGCCGGCGCGAACCGGTGTACGACGCGATCAGGTGCAGGGCCGCGGCGGCGAACGCCACCGCGAAGCCGCCATAGGCCACGATGGCCACCGCCACGTGGGTGGTGAGGAGCAGGTTGTTCTGGAGCGCCGGCACGAGCGGATCCGATGTCGAGGGGATGGTCGTTGCGTAGAGCAGCAGCAGCAGCGCCACCGGCAGCGCGAACAGTCCGAGCGCGCGCAGGTGGTAGCGCCGCTCGAAGTAGACGTGCGCCGCGAGGACGCCCCACGCGAAGGCGATGGAGAACTCGTACATGTTGGCGAACGGCCCGTGGCCGACGGCGATGGTGCGGAAGACCAGCGCTGCGCTGACGAAGATCAGCGCCAGCCAGGCGATCAGCGTGCCGTAGCCGGCGAGGCTGCTGGGGCCGCGCGTGACCTCGACCGACTGGCCGCTCAGCATGGTCGAGCCGGCGTGCCCGCCGTCGAGAGCAAGAGCGGACTGGCGCCGCGCCAGGCGAACAGATGCGAACGCGGCCACGTAACACAGCAGGGCGAGGCCGACCGAGATCAGGCCAGCCATGAAGCTGTACTCCGACATCTTGAACATCGCGGGATCCCTTCCTTTCTCTAGGCCGCGCCGGCGAATGCCAGGCGAACCTGTTCGGTGAGCTTTGTGAACTCCGGTGCGAACGCCGCGTCGTGACGGGCCGTCGCGCCAAGTGAGACCTGCGCGCCGTCAGGGCCAGCCTTGACGGCTGCCCAGATGCGCCGGTTGGGGAACAGGAAGACAAGGAAGCAGCCCAGGACGAGCGCGAGCGCGCCCAGCCAGACGAGTGGCTGCCCGGGATCGCGCGCGACGATCAGTCCGGTGAACTGCTGCTCACGCTTGAACGTGTAGGTCAGGCCGCCGATCAGCAGTGGCTCACCCTGATCCAGCGTCTCGATCGCAATGGGCTGCTGTTCGCCGGTGCGGTAGATCTCGAGCTGGATCTGGCCGGCGCGGATGTTGGCATCGACGCGGCCCGAGGCGACGCCGACGACGTAGACGAGGATGTTCTGGTCACTGAGCGCCAGCTGGCCGATGCGCCGGGTGTCATCGTCGGACGACCACAGCAGGGGCACGCCGCCCTGGTAGAGCGACGCGCCGCTGGCGTCGCTGACGGCCATGACGGCCGCCGGGCCGAAGAACGACTGGTAGAAGGCGGTGCCATCGACCTCGAGCGGGTCGTTAACCCGGATCGTCTTGGCCGCGACCGGCGTGCCCTCGCGATAGACAACGAGGCTGCTGGCGTAGTCGCTGGGGGCGCCGTTGTCGTAGTAGGAGTCGGAGAAGGAGACGGCTTCGACCGACAGGCCGGTCCCGCCGCCCACAGCCACGGTGCTGCCGACTGGAACGGCGAAGCCTTCGTCGCGGTAGCCCATGATCGATCCGACCATGCCCCCGACGAGGACGATGACGACCGCCAGGTGGGCGATGACCGTGCCGAACGGGGCCCAGCGGTTCTGGTCGACGTACAGGTGGGTGATGCCGGTGGTGGCATCCGTATCGACGATCGTGCGATAGCGGTTGGCCCTGAAGACGCGCTGCGTGGTGGCGAGGGCGTCGGCCGTCGACATCCTGGTGGCGATGTTCTCGCTGTAGGGCGCGGATCCGTAGAACGTCTCGCTCATGCGCGTGCGCGGGTGAACCGCCGCTCTCCAAAGGGTCGGCGCGCGTTTGATCGAGCAGGCGAGGATCGAGGTGGTGAGCGCCACGGCCAGGCCGCGGAACCAGACCGAGGCAAAGACGTTGAACAGCCCGAGCTTGTCGAAGATCGTGGTGAAGCCGCCGTAGCGCGGCTTGAGACCCTGCAGCCAGGCGTTGTACGCCCCGGGATCGCTGGCGACGCCGGCCGGCGCCTGGATGATCACGGAGCCCGCCAGCGCGAGCAGCGCCAATCCGAGCATCAGCGCCAGGGCCAGGCGCATCGACGTGAATGTCGCCCACAGCCATTCGAGGGCGCCGCTGGGCGAGAAGACCGCATCCGAGTCCAAGTCGGAGCCGATGCTGGCTGCGGCCGCGCGGCGCTCGATGGCGGTCGTGCGTGAGAGCTGAGTCATGCGTGCGATCCCTTCACAGAGCAGCTGGAATGAGGCCGGAAAGTCGGGCGAAAGTGTTCGTGATCATCAGGAAGCCGACGACGATCAACATCGCGCCGGTCACGCGCGACACCGCCGTGTGGTGCGTGCGCAGGAAACCCAGGCGGGGGCTGACCCAGGTCGCGCCCACGGCCATCAGCACGAACGGGACGCCCAGGCCCGCTGCATACGCGACCAGGAGGCTCGTGCCCTGCGCGACGCTCGTGCTGACCGAGGCGAGGCCGATGATGCCGCCGAGGATGGGGCCGATACATGGCGTCCAGCCGGCCGCGAAGACCACGCCCAACATGGCCGAGCGGCCATGGCTGGGCGCGCCAGCGGGGTGCTCGCCAAAGCCCATGCCGGCCGGCTGGAGCCGGGCGGGCAGCGGCAGGCGGATCTCGCGGTACAGGGCCGCGACATTGATGACGCCCGCCACGTGGAGGCCCATGAAGACCAGCACTGCCCCACCGACCTGGCGCAGGATCCAGGCCTGATCGCGCAGCGCGTAGCCGATCAGCCCGACCGAAGCCCAGAGGCTGATGAAGACCACGGAGAAGCCGGCAACGAAGAAGAGTGATTGGACGAGCGCGTCACGACGACGGATGGCCGCGGTCGGGTCGGACCCGACCATATAGCCGAGGTACGCCGGCACGAGCGGCAGGCAGCACGGCGAGGCGAATGACACCACGCCGGCCACGAACGCCACGAGCAGGCTGAGCTCGGTCATTGCCCGGCGGTGGCCGTTGGTTGCGCCGTGGCCGCCGGGGTCGGGGTGGCGGCCGAGGTCGGGCTGGGTGAGCCAGAGGTCGTCGGCGAGCCCGAGGCGTTCCACTGCTCAAGCGTCTGGAGATGAGCCGCGACGGTCTGGGCGATATCCGAGTCCGGGGCCAGCTCGATTACCTGCTCCCACTCGGCGATCGTCTTGTCGACGTCGGGCGGGTTGGCGCTGAAGTACATGAAGCCCAGGTCGTAGTGCGCCTCGACCAGGGCGTCGGTGTCATTGGGGTTGAGCTCGATCACGCGGCGCCAGTGGCTCTCGGCGTCGGCCGAGTTGCCGAGGTTGTACTGGGCGGCCCCGAGTGCCAGATGAGCCGTGACGTCGTTCGGATCGATGTCGAGGACCCGCTGTTCCCATTGCGCGGCGGTCTGGTAATCGCGCGCCGTGAAGTACAGGTCGCCCAGCTCCTGGAACGCGGCGATGTCGCTTGGGTTATCTGCGATCGTCTGCATCAGCTCCGCGACCCGCGCGGTGTCGAGCGCTGTCTGCTGGCCCCCAGGGGCGGGCGTGCCGGAGAGGCCGGGCACGCTGGGCAGGTCGGACGCGTAGACAACGTAGGCACCGACCAGTACACCGGCCAGGGCGATGGTGGTGATGGCGACGCGCCCGACGCGGCCGATGCGGCTCAGGAACGGCTGGCGCGGCTCCTCGGCCACGCCCTGTTGTATGGCGCGTGCAGGGAGCGTGCGGCTAGGCGGTTGGACCGACTGCTTAACCGGCTTGGCCGCGGGTCGTGGGCGTGACTGCAGGCTGCCGGCGCGGTCGGACAGGAGGGCATACGCCTCATCGGCCGCAGCGAGCTGGCTCCGCGCCCAGTCACGCAGATCTGCGGGCGCGCCCGCGAGGAACGCCACGACCTCGCTATGCGCGGTCTCGACTTGGTCCTCGCTGGCGCCGTCGGACAAGCCGAGGCGGCTCAGCAGCTCGTGCTCTGAGACGGGGGAGCCATCCATCACAGCGGCCGTTCCGTGTCGGTCCCGGGGCCAGCTCCGCCGAACTCGGCGTCGATCGCCGTGCGAATGCTGGCAAGCGTCGCGCCCGAGTTGGCAAGCTGCTTGGTGCGCAGGGTGATGTCGACGCAGATCTCGCAGTAGCTGGCGTGCTCCTCGAAGACGATCGTGCCGCCGGCACTCGGCTCGAAGTAGCAGTCGAGATTGCTGCCGTGACCGATGCCGCCGCAGCCGCAGTAGCACGGCATCCACTGCACGATGAGCGGATGCTCCATCGCGTACTGGTAAGCCTCTTCGGTGCGCTGCGAGACCTGGGTGTAGCCGGGCCGAGCGGCCCATGCCGCTGCGTGCGCCGTGTCCATGGCGGCCATCGAAGGCTCCGCCTGGTTCGTCGGGCTGGTGGCGTGGCTTCCACCGCAGGCCGTGGCAATGGCGGCCGTGCCGAGGAGGGTAACGACCAGCAGGAGGGCCTGGATGGATGTGCGGCGGTGGGTGCCAGAGGTGAGTCTGCTCATGCGGAAATGATCGATTTGAGCGATTTCGTGGACCATCCGCCTGCCGTCACGATTTGGATACAGGCGCCCGCGCGGGCATGCCTCCCGCTCATGGCGGGGTACCGTTGGATATAGGCGCGCGGGTCGCTCAGTACTCCACGTTGTTGTGCGGCGCCCCGTGGCATTTCAGCGTGCAGCTGCCGGCGCTCGTCCCAGTCACGGGCTGCCAGCTGAGCACGCCGCCGGTGGGCGCCGTCACATTGGGTGCGAAGTTCACCAAGCGCGACCCCGGCGTCCGGCCATCAGCCGGGAAGGCCGACGAATGGATGCGGAAGTGGCACTCGGCGCAGATCGCAAAGCCGGCGCCATAGCCGGGCGTGTCGATATCCGTGCCCGGGAAGCCACGGTCGCTCATCACGTCCGGGTTCGACAGATGCACGCCGTGGTAGCGGAAGTTGGTGTCCGCCACGGTGCCGTTCTGCCCGTCCCGCACCTGGCCCGTCTGGTCCACGAAGGGCGCTTCGCTGTGGCACACGTAGCACAGCGCAAAATCGGCCGCCGCGTAGGGCTCGATGGGACCGTTGAGCGACCTGTCCTGGTAGGGCTGGATCAGGATCCCGCGCTCAGGGCTGGCGTGGATGGCCAAGCTTGCGCTCGCGGCAAGGGAGCTCCCCGGCGGGGTCAGGGCAGCGTCGGCTCTGCGCGCGTCGGCGTGGCAGTTGACGCAGCGAATAGTGCTCGTGGTCTGCCACGACCAGAGCTTGTAGGGCGATGTGCCAGACGCGGCCAGGCTGTTCGCCAGCGCGGCCGTCTGGTTCGTGCCGGGCGACTCGATGGGGTGGTACGAGGCGTTCCCCGGGTCGAACTCGAGTGCCTTGTCGAGCGCATAGCGCGACGGCGGCTGGCCGCTGTTGGACGGCAGGGTCGCCGCGCTCGCGTGGCAGCGGTAGCACAGCTGGTACTCGAGCTCCACCTCGCCGATGCCCGAAAGCATGCCGCTGGCTGTCCAACCGCTGACCGTCTCCGCCGCGGCCGCGTCGGTGATGTTGTGCGGGTTGTGGCATTCCGCGCAGTCGTTGGTCTTGCCCGGCCCCGACACCTGGGTCGGATCGTGCTGGTAGTAGGCGCGCGCCGTGGCGTCATTGGCCGGCACGCCGGCATAGGCGGCGGCTATGTCGGGCAGGTTCGTGCCGTCGTGGCACGACGCGCACAGGGAATACTGCGTCGGCTGGGCGGTCAGCAGGCTGCCCGCGGCGGTGTGCGTGCGATGGCAGGCCACGCACGAGTCGCTCACCAGGTCGAACGCCGGCGTGTGGACGGAGGTGCTGCTGGCCTGGAGCCCGTAGCGCGTCACGCCGCGCGCGCTCGCGTCACCGGGCACGCCGGAGCGCTGGCCGGGTGTCAGCTGGAGCGCCGGGCGGGCCGACATCGTCAGAGTGGCCGCGCTTGCGCCCGGCAGCGCGGCGCCATCGTCGGTGAGCCGGAAGACATAAGTGGCGTTGTATGCCGCGCCCGCGGTGGCTTTGACGCTGAATTCCACGCTCAGTGATGAGCCGGGGCGGACGATCTGACCGGGCAGCGGGTTGAGGCCGCTCGAACGGACGCGTTCCAGGGCGCCGCTGACGCCACCTGCCGCCTCAATGACGAGCGATGGCCCGATGGTCGTGCCGCCGTTGGGCTGCGCCACCCATTCGCGGGCGACGTGGAACGCCGCCTCCGCCCCGGTGGTCTCGTCGGGAACACGTGCGAACGTCGTGCCATCAGAGCTGAACTCAAGCAGTGGCGTGAATTGGCGGTCGAGCGCGTCGGCGTTGGTCAGATCGAAGCTGATACGGAAGACCTCGTAGCGCGGCTCGTCGGTCAGGGGTGCACCGGGTGCCAGGTAGGTCGGCGGCGCCGCGGCCGTCGCGACGCGCGCGAACGCGTGCTGCATGACCGCAAACGCCGCGACGGGGCTGGCGCTCGGATCAGCCGTCGGCGCCGTGGACGGGTCCGGGCTCGGCTCAAGGGCGGGATCAGGGCTCGGTGAGGCGGCCGGCTCAAGGGTCGGGCTTGGGGTGGGATCGAGACCGGCCGGGTCGGGTGAAGGCGACGATTCCAAGCCCGGTGCAGGGCTTGCGGTGTCCGCCGTTTCAGCGACGGCGACCCCGGGTTGCGCGGGCAGGTAGGCCAGCGCCAGGCCCGTCGCGAGCGCGAGCAGAACGAACAGCGAGCGCGACAGACGCAGCGCAGCCGCCCGTTGGTGCTCTTGCGACATTGCTTCGCTCACCGCCCTTCCCGGTGTTTGGCTGTCCCCTGGTGGTGGGGCCTTGCGACCCCATCACCAGAGAGACTCAGACCTTTGTCAGGGAACGTTCGGAGTGGGGCCCAGCAAAGTTCCGGCTGGGACCGTATCCGTCGGGTCATGGCAGGCCTGGCAGGTGCCGCGGTTGTCAATCTTGAGCAAGCGGCTTGATGCAGATGGCTCGTCGGCCGGGTCCAGCGCCGTCGCGGCAATGCCGGTCATTGCGGCGTTGGATCCGTGCGCGACGTGGCACGTCGTGCAGGGCTTGTTGGAGGTATTGGTGTGGCGATACGAGAAGACCGTGTCGCCGCTGTACGTGTTGTACGTACCGGACCCGGCCAGGTAGCGCGTGTGGCACTGGCTGCACCAGGCATTGATCTGCGCGTCGAACGTCAAAGGCTTGCCGTTCGGCGCGTCGTTCATGCGATTGGTGATGACAGCACCTGGCGTACCTGCGGCCTCGGCGGTGTAATCCGTCCGGCCGTTCCAGGGAAGGTTGCGGTGGAAGTAATCGCCCACCGACACGCCGTACTCATCGTCGATCTGATCCGCGTAGAGCAGATAACCGGCTTCCAAGCCCTCGGCCGTAATCGAGCCGCTGGACGAGAAAGTCGCTGACGTGCTCAGCTTCTGGATGACGGTGTAGTTGTGGAGTCGATTGGGCTCCAGGACATCGGTTACCACGACATCCGCGGTGGCCTCGACGAATGGACCGTCTCCGTCACCCGGGGTGGGATCGAGGATCCGGTACTGGCCGTTGCCGTGCGGGTTGTGGCAGCTCGTGCACTCGAGCGTGATCGCTGCCCCTGTCGTGTTCGTGCCCAACGCGCCTGAGCCCCAGGTGGTGCTGGCAGCCGATGCTGCCGGGTTGAGGTGCCTCGATGTGACTGTTTCACCAGCCGCGAGGACACCCACCGCCTGGGCCTGCGTCAAGGGATATGTGTAATTCCCCGCGGAGCCGGAGCGCCGCGTGTAAGTCAGCCGAGTGGCGTTGCTCGTATCGATGCGCGCCTTGGCGAAACCGCCGCCGCGCAGGGCGCCAAGAATGACGTCGTTATCCGGGGTCGCCGAATGGGTTGTCCCGGTTGCGTACTGGATGCCATTCATGACGTCGGTCGTTGCACCGTTACCAGCGTCGCCGTGGCAGGTCAGGCACAGTGCTGACTCTTCTTCTACGAGCAGCAGTGGTGCCTGTGCCGTGTGTGTGCGGTGACAGCCCGCGCAACTATCCGAGGTGAGGCCCGCCGTGCCGCTGTTTCCAGTCAGCGTGTGCGGGCCGCCGTCGGCAAGTGCCGGGATGGCGCCGATCAACAGGAATAGGGCGCCCCCCGCGAGGAGAGACGCCAGCCGTCTCAAAGTGACCACCTCCTTGTCTCTGCCTTGAGCCGAACCTGCCCGACGACCGGGCTTGTGCTCACTCATGTGTCCCTTCAGTAGGTCCATACCTGGACCCTGTCGTTGTTCCAGTCGGCCACGTAGAGCCGACCACGTGTGTCGGTCGCGACCGCGTTCGGGAAGCGGAACATGCCCTCGCCGATCCCAGGCTCGCCGAAGCTGCCCAGGAACTCCGGCAGGGCGACCGGATCGGCCGAGGTTCGGTAGACCTTGATGCTGTGGTCGGTGTTGTCGACCACGTAGAGCCGGCCCTGGTCGTCAATCTCCAGGCCACGCGGCATGCCCAGGTCGCCGGCGGCCGGTCCACGCCGGATGACGCCTAGCAGCTCGCCCGTCCGGCCGAAGACGACCAGCCGGCCGTTGTTGCTGTCGGAGACGTACAGCCGCCCCAGCGCATCTTCGGCGGCGGCGTTGGGGTAGTTGAACATGCCGTTCGAGCCGATTGTTCTGAGCAGCTGTCCGGCGGTGTCGAACTCGTAGACCGCATTTGCTCCCAGGTCGGTCACAAGCAGGTGGCCGTCGGGCGTGAAATTCAGGCCGAGCGGCTGCCATCCCACCAGCGAGGCTGGGGGCTCAAAGGTGCGCAGGAACGTGCCGTCGGCGGCGAAGACCAGGACGTCGGCGGCGGGCCGATCGCTCACGTAGACCTCGGCCGTGAGGGGGTTGATCGCGATATAGACGAAGACGTGGTCGGTAGTGGTGTCTGGTGACTGCAGCGCGGCCATGACCTGGCCCTGGCCGTCAAGCATCAGCACGGCGTCCTCGCCGGACGTCTGTGTCACGTAGATGCGCGACCCATCGGGCGTCACCGCGATGCCCGTCGGCTGGCCCATGCCATAGAGGCTGTAGCTGTAACCGGGCATCGGTGGCAGATCGAACCCCGGGATTGGCAGCAGGCTGATCGGCTTGCGGAACAGCAGATACCAGCCGCTGAACACCAGCAGGACGACGGCCAGCACCGACAGCACGGCAAGAATCGCGAGGCGGCGCCTCCGTCGGCGCCGATCCTCAGGCCCCAGTGCGTCGGGCGGCGCCGTGCCGGCGTCGGCCGGGAGGCTTTGATCGAGGTCCGGTGTGAGTGCGATGTCGGTCATGGGGTGCTCCCGCTGAGCGGGGCTGTCGCGGGTACTCCAACGCGGCTCAAACCGGAGAGCGCTGCGAAGTCGTCAGGCACTACCGCGAGCACCCGCCGGTAGAAGTCGGCTGCCGCGGCGGCATCGCCGCGCTGCTCTGCGGTCAGACCGAGGCCGATCAGCGCGTCGCGCGAATGTGAGCCACCGACCAGCGGCTGCAGTGCCGCGTCGGCGTCGTCCAGCCGGCCATCATTGAGCGCGACCATGCCGTTCGCATAGGCCACGCCGCCCTGGTCGGCCAGACCCTCGTACGCCTGCGCGAGGTGGGTGTAAGGATCGACCCAGCCGGTCGGCACAAAGGCCACCGCGTCGCGCAGCGCCTCGACCGCCGTCTCGTAGTCACCGATTGCGATGAGCGCCTGGCCCATCAGGTCCAGTGCGTCGGCGTCCGTCCGGTCGATGCGGAGTGAGTTGGCGAGCTGCGTTGCCGCGTCATCCGGCCGGCCCTGCGTCATCGCGATGAGACCCAGCCCGTAGTAGGCCGATTGAAGCGCTCGGTCGATGTTGGCCATCTCCGTGTCACGGGCCACATCAATCAAGGCCTGGTAGTCGGACGCTGCCGCGCCGAGCTGGCCGGTCTTGCGATAGAGGTCGCCGCGGCCGAGCAGAGCGGTCGTGTTAACCGGCTCGGCACCCAGAATGATCGTGTATTGCGCGATTGCGTCGGCCGGGCGGTCGTCGGCGGCGTAGGCCTGGGCGAGCACCACGCGGGTCTCCAACTGATTGGGGTACTGGCGCACAGCCTCTTCGGCGGTGATGACGGCTCGGCCGGTGATGGATGGCCCGGCATCGACATGCCGATCCAGGTAGTAAATGACGCCGATCGCCGGCAAACCGATGGCGATGATCGCGATCAGGACGCCGATGAGGCGATTTAGGGTCTTGTCGGTTGGTGCGCCCGGCCGCTCCAGGCGGATCGTCTTCGTGTTGCTCATCTCTCTTTTGTCTGGAGCCTGATCATTTGAGGCCCCGACCCCCGCTCCGCTGGAAGGGAAAGCACAGAGCGGAGATCGAGACCCTGCGAGCAGGGTCGGCGCGCACGTGCTCGAATGCCATCCGCCGCCGGGTAGAAATAGGGCACACCGGGCCGGCCGCGGCCGTTAAGTGCCGGCGCGCGCCTCGACGAGGCCGCGCGCCAGGGCGACGATTGCCTCGGGGTCGCCGAGCGGCTTGCCCAACGGGCACTCCCCGCTGGCGTCGACGCGCACGAACACGACCGGCGCCGAGCCACTCGGCTCGTACGGCTGGGCCTGCTCCGTCTCCTCGACGATCACCAGGTCAGGGTGGCTGCCCAGGGCCGCCGCCCGAGCGGCACTGTCGCGGCCGTTGACCGCAACCGCACCGACTCCCGGTTCGGCGGAGAGCAGGCTGGCGAGTCCCTCACCGAGCAGCGCATGGTCGTAGAGCACGAGCACGCGCGCCTTGGGGGACGAGTCGCTGGCCATCGAGTGCCAATCTCGGCGCGCGTCACCGGCGAATCCATCCCCAGAGGGGCACATTTGCGATTGCCGGCGGCTATATCCCCGGGTACGGCAGGGCCGGCGCGCCTAGTTGCTCGATGGCGGGTGGGCGATGCCCTGGCGAACGATGTATGCCGCGGCCTGAATGCGGTTCTCGAGCTGCAGCTTCTCGAGCGCGTTGTGGACGTGGTTCTTGACGGTGCCCTCGGTGATCGACAGCCGCTGGCCAATCTCCTTGTTGGAGAGCCCGTCGGCGACGTACTGGAGCGTCTCCAGCTCACGCCGCGTGAGGACCTGGGCAACGGCTGACGCCAGGGGGAAGCGTGCCAGGTCGGCGGCTGCCAGCTCCTCCGGCGGAGCCTGCGGCGCAACGGGCCGCGGCGGCAGGTGGGATCGTTGACCGTCGGCCGGAAAACCCGCGCGCGCGTTGGCCGGCTGGTCGGACGCATGGCCGTCCGCGTGGCTCCTGCGGAACTCGGCCAGCAGGCGACCGGCCATGACTGGCGAGATGGGCGACTCGCCGCGCAGGACGGAGCGCAACATCTCGTACAGCTGCTCGGGCTGCAGGTCCTTGAGCAGGTAGCCGTTGGCGCCGAAGCGGACCGCGTCGAAGAGGTAGTCCTCGTCCTCGGAGACCGTCAGCATCACGACCTTGGTGTCAGCCATCTCGTCGCGCAGCAGCCGTACCGCGTCGACCCCATTGAGCACCGGCATCTCGACATCCATTACGACGAGGTCAGGCCTCAGCGCGCGCGCCCGGTCGAGCGCCTCCTGGCCGTTGCTTGCCTCCGCTATCACGGTGAAGTCGGGCTGCTCCTCGATCAGCGTCGCGATGGCGCGCCGGAAGAGCGGCTGGTCATCGACCAGCAGCACGCGGGCGGGCACCGGAAGATCCTCAGTTGCTGGTGACACGGGCTACTTCCTCGCGGGCGGTGGTCCCGTCAGAAACCGTGGCCCCGTCAGAAACCGTGGCCCCGTTGGCAACCGCCGGCACGAGCGCCGTGATGCGCGTCCCATGCCTGGGCGCGGAATCGATCGACAGGCTGCCGCCGATCAGCTCCATGCGCTCGCGCATCGCCTGGAGGCCAAAGCCGCCTTCATGTGAGAGGGCCACATCGGCCAGGTTGAAGCCGCGACCGTCGTCCTCCACGACGAACGCCACGAACCCATCGCGCGTCGTGGCGCGCACCGTCACGTGCCGGGCGCGGGCATGCTTGCGAGTGTTGGTGAGCGCTTCCTGGATGACCCGGATGACGTGGATCTCGGCGGCCGGCGTAAGCGTTGCCGGCTGGTCGAAGTCGGTCTCGAAGGAGGTCTCGATCGCGGCCTGGTGCTGGTACCGCTCGAGGTAGGCGCGCAGGCTCTCGAACAGGCTGCGGCCGTTGCGGCTCGACTCGCGCAGTCCCAGGATCGCCTCGCGCACGTCGCGGTAGGCGTCATGGGCGACGCCGGTCAGCTCGTCCAGGTTGTCGTTCATATGGGGCGATCCGATGGGCGCCACCTTGGCCTTTAACGCCACCAGCCGGAGATGGATGAAGCCCAGCACCTGGGCGAGGCTGTCGTGCATCTCGCGGGCGATCCGCTCGCGCTCGGCCAGTATCGCGACCTGGCGCTCCTGCTCGCGCATCCGGGCCGCGCTGATGGCGATGACTGCCAGCTCTGCGATCCGGTGGATGAAGCCCCATTCACGCTCCGAGTAATGCGTCCCGGCGGCCGGTACGACAGACAGCTCACCGAAGGCCATCTCCGAGTTGGTGAGCGAGAGGCGGACCGGCTCGACCCCGGACGCGTGCTTAGCGCCATCGCCCGGGCGAACGGCGGAGACGGTGAGGCCGCCGTCGTCGCGCTGGACGATCGAAGCCGCCCCGTCGCGTGGGCGGACGCGCCCGGCCGGCGGCTCGATCATGAGCATGCTGGCCGCGGACAGGGAGACCTGGACCGCGTCGGCGTCGAGCAGCTCACGCGCCTGCTGCGCGAGTGCGAGCAGCGTCTCCGGTAGCGGCTTTTGGCTGGAGATCCGCAGCAGGACGCTGTACAGACCGCGATCCTCCGACTCGCGCCGTTGGAGCGAGCCGATCAGCTGGCCGATCTCGATGGCACACGCGAGCTGGTGGCCGACGTTATTGAGCGTCGCGCTGGTGAGCACGTCGGGCTGCAGTGCGTCAGCGGCCAGGTGGAGGCGCATCCGGCCCACGATCGAGCTGCCGTGGGCGAGAGGAATCTCGACGAGATGCGGCATCTGCTCGGCCATGCTCGATAGCTCGGCGTGCGGGCTGCGCACCAACCGGCGCTCGAGCGTGGGTGATCGGCCAGGCTGACGGCTGAAAACCATCACCGACGCCTCGGTCGCGCCAGTGCGCTCGGTGACCACATCCAGGGCCGCGTCGATGATCTGCTCCACGCCGAGCTCGCCCTGCACCGCGGTCGAGACGGCGTTGATGGCGGTCAGCTCGCGGTTCTGGCGCAGTACCTGGGATTCGGCGCGATCGATCAGGCGGAACATCACCACCGCGAAGGCGAGGATGCCCACCGCTGCGATCGCACCTATGGCCACGTGTTCGGCCTGTTGGAGCGGCACGTCCTCGACGAAGGCGAAGCGGAATGCCTCGATGCCCACGAGGCCGAGGATGGGCAGGGCGAAACCGATCCAGCGCAGGCGCCGCAGATCCGCCGCAGCGTGGCGGGCGGGTGCCCCCCGAACCTCGGTCATTCAGTCCTTCCTCACGCATGGTGCGTGCGCAGCGGATCCCTTCGAGGACCTGGCCGCATGTTCCTGCCGCGCGCGGGCGTCCCCTCAGGGCCGCACGTACCGTTTCACGGGACCAACGGACCCCCGAAAGGGGCCGGCCTGCGCTGCGGGCCGTGCCCCACGTCGCCATAGGCTCTTGGCTGGAAGGGCCCTGCCTGCCGGGTAAGGCGGGCGGAGCGACCGATCGATGCGCTGCGCCTCAGCTGCGGTGAGTGAGCTCCCGTCCCGGTGGACGGCGTGAGCTCCGCCGCGCGCGGCCGTGGGCGGGCACTCGCGACGAGGCGTCGCGCGGCGACCCGCAAGGCGCGCCGCTCCCTGCGTCAGGCCGTTACCGCGACACGGTCGACGCTGCTTCGGCTGCGCCGCCCGACCCTCCTTCTCGCGGCGATGATGATCGTGGCCACCGTCCTCGGCGCGGGCGCGTTCGCGGCGACCGGCTTCTACGACCAGTTCGGCGCGCCGCGCACCCCCGTCAATGCCCGCTCGTGGCAGCTCCGCCCACAGGTCTACGCGACGTCGGACTGTCGCGGCTGCCACGAGGATGCCGCCGCCGCGACCCGCGGCCTTGCCCATG
>DATBRX010000003.1:0-4761 GCA_036560085.1 Candidatus Limnocylindrales bacterium | reverse complement strand
TTCGCGCTCGCGCATGCGTTCGACGGCGAGCGCCGCGGAGCGGGAAGCGGCGTTCGCGACGCTGCACCTGGCGCTCACAACGGCCAGCCGCGTGCTCGCGCCCATCCTGCCCTTCATGTCGGAGGCGATGTACCAGAACCTTGTCGTGACCGCGCTGCCGTCGCAACCAGACAGCGTGCACTTGACCGCATGGGCCGACAAGTTGCTGCAGCCGCACTCCGACGAAGCTCTTGAGGAGTCAATGGCAACGCTCCGCCGCGCAGTCGAGCTGACGCGCACGTTGCGCGGCCAGGCCGGGCTGCGCCTGCGCCAGCCGTTGCGCGAGATGTGGCTCGCGATCCCTGGTGGACGGCTGGCCACGGACAGCCCGGGGGACGAGGCCGAGCTCCTCGAGCTCTTGGCCGACGAGACGAACGTCAAGAGGGTGACCGTTATCGGCGACGAGTCGGAGCTGGTCGAGCGCCGCGTCAAGCCGCTCCTGCCCAAGATCGGTAAGCGCCTCGGCGCACAGATCCCAGCGGTGATGGCCGCCGCGCGGAGCAACGACGTGGAGTACCTCCCGTCGGGCGGTGTGAAGCTGGCCGGCGTCGAGCTCGCGCCCGACGAGGTCGAGATCCTGGCCACGCCGCGTCCCGGCACGGCTGTCGCGCACGACGAAGGCCTGGTCGTCGTCATCGACACGGAGATCGATGACGCGCTGCGTGCCGAGGGCGACGCACGCGAGCTCATCCGCGCCATCCAGGACCTGCGCAAGGAGGCCGGCTTGGAGCTCGATGACACTATCGACCTGTGGTTCGGTGGCCTTGGCTCGCCGGTCGACCTGAAGCGCATCGCCGAAGAGACGCTCGCGATCGTGAACATCGGTTCGCCGCAGGCTGAAGGCGCAACTGTTGGCCAAGTAGAGCTGCAGATCGGGGGACCGGTCGTGATCGGCATCCGGCGCCGGAGCTCGGCGGTTTGAACCTGTCGACAAGCCGGGGTCGCTGGATCCTCTTTGCCACAGTCGCGATCGTCGTCATCATCGCCGATCAGCTATCGAAGCTCTGGATCGATGCCAACTTCGCCGTCGCCTCAGTGCACGCGTTGCCCGGCCAGCCGCAACCCACGCAGGTCCTGGGCGAGTTCGTCCGGATCGCGAAGAACTACAACAGCGGAGGCATCTTCGGCCTGTTCGGCAACACGGCGGCGATCCTGGCCCTGACCTCGACCGTGGTGATCGGCCTGATCGTCGTCTACCAGTGGCGCGAGGGGACGCGCAGCCCGTGGCCGCTGTCGCTGGCCCTGGGGCTGCTGTTCGGCGGCGCGATCGGCAACTTCATCGATCGTGTTCGCTTGGGCGCGGTGATCGACTTCGTCGACATGGGCATCGGCGCATGGCGCTTCTACACGTTCAACGTCGCTGACTCGGCCATCAGCACCTCGCTCCTGCTGCTGATCCTGATGGGACTGTTCGGCGAGCGGATCGCGGCGCGCATGCGCGACAGGCCGGCCAATTGATGGGTGAGCGGCTGACGGTCAGCGTCCCGGCCGGCGCCGGCCGTCGCGCCGACCGTGTCGTTGCCGACGCCGTGGGCCTGTCGCGCTCGTACGTCCAGCGGCTGATAGAGGAAGGCCGAGTCACGGAGGCCGGGAAGCCGGTCAAGAGCAAGGACGTGCTGCCCGCTGGTGCCGCGCTGGAGCTCGACATGCCTGACCGGCCGACACCAACGATCGAAGCCGAGGACATCCCCCTTGCGGTGGTCTACGAAGATGCAGATGTGCTGGTGATAAACAAGCCCGCCGGGCTCGTCACGCATCCGTCGCCCGGTCGAACGGGCGGCACACTTGTGAACGCCCTGCTCAATCGCGCCCCGGCAAGCGAATACGGTGCGGTGGCGGGCGCGGATCGACCGGGCATCGTCCATCGTCTCGATCGCGACACGAGCGGGCTCATCGTCGTCGCGCGCAACGATCACGCCCAGGCCGCGCTGATGGCGCAGCTCAAGGCACGCCGCGTCAAGAAGACTTACCTCGCGCTCGTCGAGGGCTCGCCGGCCGCTGAGGTCGGGCGCATCGAGGCACCGATCGGCCGCGACCCGCGCCACTACAGCCGGATGGCCGTGCTGCCCAACGGGCGGCCGTCGGTGACCGGCTACCGCGTCCGTGAGCGGCTGCACGGCTGGACGCTGCTCGAGGTCGACCTGCTGACCGGCCGGACGCACCAGATTCGCATCCACGTGGCCTCGATCGGCCACCCGGTTGCCGGCGACCCGGTATACGCGACCGGCGCCGCGCGGCGCGGGCCGGAAGGACTGACGCGGCTCTTCCTGCACTCGTGGCGCATCGAGTTCGCGTCCGTGTCGAGCGAGAAGCTCATCCGCGCCGAGGCGCCGCTCCCCCCGGAATTGGAGAGCGTCCTGGTGGGCCTGCGGATCAACCCGCGATGAAGCCCAATCGCTCGATCCTGATCAGCGGCCCGTCGCGCACCGGTAAGACGACCACGGCTGAGCTGCTGGCCGCCCGCTACGGCATCGACAAGGTCAAGATCGGCGAGAGGTTCCGCGAGCTGACCGGCATCGACACCTCAAAGTTCGTTGATCGACCCGAAGAGCTCGATCGCCAGATCGACGAGATGCAGTCGAAGCTGATCCGTGAGGCGACCGCTCAGGCGCCGTTCATCCTGGAGGCCAGGCTGGCGGCGTTCCTGGCGAGCAAGGAGCGCCAGCTGCAGCCCGATCTGCCCATCGTCACGGTGCTCTTCTGGGCACCCGAGCACGTGCGCATGGAGCGCCAGCTGCGCAAGGTTCGGCGCGACGACCCGAACACCCGGATGACCCTGGAGGACCTGCGCGACAAGGAGCGCGAGCGCGAGGCAGGCGATCTCAAGCTATGGCGCGCGGTCCATCCCGACCTCGACGACAAGAACGTGTTCGACCCGGCCCTGACCGACGATCGGGGCAAGCCGGTCTACGACTTCGTGGTCGACACGCGCTTGGGCATGCCCGACACCTGCGCCGATGCAGTGCATCGTTACCTGCTGAAGGTCGGAGCGTTCGGGTAGAGGGATCGTTGGCAAATACATTCGTCGAAGTCGCGGTCGATGCCGCCGGGCCAGCGGGCGGCCAGACCTTCACCTATCACCTGCCTGACGCGCTCGCCGACGTTGCGGTCGGCGAGGCGGTGCTGGTCGAGTACGGCCGGCGCCGGGCGCTGGGCATCGTCATGTCGCGCGGCGAAGAGGCGCCGGCGCGTGAGACGAAGGCGGTGGAGGCGCGCGTCCGGTCGGACGGGCCGCTGCTGCCGCCGCTCCAGGTTGCCCTCGCCCAACACATCACGCAGCACTACCTCGCGCCGCCGGCGCTGGTCATCCGCCAGATGCTCGCGCCGGGCGCGCTCGAGCGAGTCGAGCGCGTCATTCGCCAGACCAACGATGGGCTCGAGGCCGAGTGGTCGGTCGTGGCCGCGCGGACGCGCGACAAGGTCGAGCGCCGTGTCTCGCTGACCGACGCCGGACGCTCTGGGCTCGAGGTGCCGGGCCTGGGGCCGCGCCAGCGCGCGGTGCTCGCCGAGCTGATGGCCTCGGATGACGCGATCAGTGCCGCGCGATTAGCTGAGCGCCACGGCAGCAGCGCAATCCCGGGCCTCTTGAAGCGCGGCCTCGTCGCGCTCGAGGTGGCACGCGTCGAACGGCTGCCGCTCGCCGACCGCGCCGCAGGGGAGCGCGGCACGCGACCGCTCGACACAGAGCTGACGCCGCCACAGCGCACGGCGGTCGACCTCGTGCGCGACCACATCACCGCCGGCCGGCACGCGACGCTGCTGCTCGAGGGCACGACCGCCAGCGGCAAGAGCGCGGTCTATGGCGCGGCAATCGCCGCAGCACGTGACCAGGGCAAGGGCGCGCTCGTGCTGGTGCCGGAGATCGCGCTCGCCGTGCCGCTGCTCGATCGGCTGCGCCACGACCTGGGCGAGGACGTCGCCCTGCTGCATAGCGCCCTCGCCGACGGCGAGCGCGCCGACGAATGGAAGCGCATCCGCGACGGCGAGGTGAAGGTCGTCGTCGGCACGCGCATCGCGGCCCTGGCGCCGCTCGGCGACCCCGGGGTAATAGTCGTCGACGAGGAGCACGATTCAGCCTACAAGTCTGATCGCACGCCGCGCTACCAGGCACGCGACCTGGCGGTGGAGCTGGGCCGCCTCGCGAATGCGCCGGTCATCCTGGGCAGCGCCACGCCAGACGTCGCGACGCTCGGGCGGGCGCGTGGCGGCGAGTACGAGCACGTCACCCTGCCGCGCGTCGCCGGCAGCCGCGCGACCGTGGAGGTCGTGGACCTCAGGGCCGAGCTGGCGCAGGGCAACAAGGGCCTTCTGTCGGGCGCCCTCACCTCGGCACTCGAGCGGCTGGACACGAAAGACGGGGAGCAGGCGATCCTGCTCATCAACCGTCGCGGCAGCGCCAGCGTCGTCCTGTGTCGCGACTGCGGGTACGTCCAGGTGTGCCCCGAGTGCCACCGGCCGCTGGTGCTGCACGCCCAGTCACTTTCTTTGCGCTGCCATCACTGTGGCGCCACGGCACCGTTGGCCCGGCGCTGTCCGGCCTGCGATTCGCCGCGCATCCGCTACCTGGGCGGCGGCACGGAGCGCGTCGAACGGGAGCTCGGCATCCGGTTTCCCAACCTGCGCGTGACCCGCCTCGACCGCGATGTCGTCGAGCGCAAGGGCGCAGCGACCCGGGTCATCGACTCCTTCGCCAGCGGCCAGGTCGACGTGCTGGTCGGCACC
>DATBRX010000002.1:0-11339 GCA_036560085.1 Candidatus Limnocylindrales bacterium | reverse complement strand
GCTCGCCATGGATCTGGCCGCGGGGCTGCTGTGTCTTGCGGCTGACCCGGCCGATCGGCCGTGCGGGCAATGCGCCGCGTGCCACAAGGTGGCCCACGGCAATCACCCCGACCTGCATCTGTTGGCGCCGGAGGGTGCCGGACAGCAGATTCGCGTCGCACAGGTGCAGGGCCTCGCCTCCGCGCTCGCCCTGCTGCCGCTGGAGGGTCGCTTCCGCGTGGCGATCATTGAGAGCGCGCAGCGCATGAACATCGATGCCCAGAACGCGCTGCTGAAGACCCTCGAGGAGCCGCCCGCGCGAGTGGCACTGATCCTTGCCGCCGATGACTCGGCCGGCCTGCTGCCGACCGTCGTCAGCCGCTGCGCCCGGGCACGCCTTGGCCCGGTGGCGACAGAGCCGATCACCGCGCTGCTGGCGGAGCGCGGCCTGGCCGACGCTGCCCGGGCGGCGGCCTTAACCCGGCTTGCCAGTGGGCGCCCGGGCGTGGCCATTGCCCTGGCCGCGCAACCCGAGGCAACAGTGGTCCAGTCGCGCCTGGCCGCTGCGCTGCTCGATCTCCTGCATGCGGACAGACGGCGTCGCCTGGCAGCGCCACCGGAGCTGCTCGCGGATGCCGCGGAGCTGCTGCGCGCGACCACCGGCCGAGTCGACGAAAGCGAGACACCGGTACCGGCGCGCCGCTCGGGGAGCTCCGCCGCAAAGATCAGCCCCGCTGAGCGCCGGGCGGCCGCGGCCCAGCTCCTCGCCGTGTGGCGTGAAGTGGCGCGCGACCTGGCAGTGGCCGCCCGTGGCGGCACGCGCGAGCTGCGCCAGCACGAGCTGCTCGATGAGCTGGCGGTCGCCGGCAAGAGCGTGGGTGCGAAGCAGGCCGCGCAGTTCCTGGATCGTCTCGAGGCAGTCAGCCGCGCGCTCGACGCTTACGCCAATCCCGAGCTCGCGGTTGACGCGCTGCTGATCGCGTGGCCCACGGCCCGCCGCGCGGCGTGACCGAGCGGCTCGGGGCCGAAAGGCTCGAAGCTACAGTGCGCGGCTACGTCCAGGGAGTCGGCTTCCGCTACTTCGTCGTGCGCCGCGCCAAAGAGCTCGGCCTGGCGGGCTGGACGGCCAACGAGCACGATGGCACCGTCCATGTCGTGGCCGAGGGCAGCCCGGCCGCGCTCGACGAGCTGACGCGCCACCTTCATGCAGGCCCGCCCGGCGCGCACGTGGAGCGGGTGGATGCGAACCGTCTGCCATCAGTCGGTGACCTGCGCGGCTTTTCCATCCGCTCTGGTGACCATGGCGGCGACTGATATCGTGCGGCCGATGGCACTCAGCACCCAGGACAAGGCGGCCGCGCTTGCCGGCGTGCCGCTATTCGCGGGTATCAGCGCCGAATCGATGGAGCGCCTCGCCGCAGTTGCCGGCGAGCAGGAATTCGCGGCCGGCCAGTTCATCGTTCGCCAGGGCCAGGTCGGGACCGGCCTGTACGTGGTCCTGAGTGGCTCGGTCAAGGTGCTGCGCGGCTCAGACGTGATTGCTCGGCTCGGCAAGGGCGAATTCTTTGGTGAGCTGTCGGTCATCGACCAGCAGCCGCGCAACGCGAGCGTCGAAGCCGCCGAGTCGACGAGCGTGCTGGCACTCGCTTCGTGGGACCTGCTGGCGCTCCTCGAGAGCGATCCGCAGCTGAGCCTGAACATGATCAAGGGTCTCGTCATGCGCGTGCGCCAGGCGGGCGAGAAGCTGGGCCACTAGATGGCGATGACCGCCCAGGAGCTGGTCGACATGCTCTCGAGCCTGACGCTCTTCGCCGACCTGACGCGGCCGCAGCTGGAGCAGGTCGCCCACAAGATGACCGAGGAATCATTCCCGGTCGGCCAGCGCATCCTGCGCCAGGGCTTCACCGGCACGGGTTTCTACGTGATCCTCGATGGCGAGGTCGCGGTCAAGATCGACGGCGAGGAGCGGGCCCGGCTGGCCAAGGGCGACTTCTTCGGCGAGATGTCGATCCTGCTCGGCGAGCCGCCCGTGGCCGACATCGTCACCACGCGCCAGCTGCACGTCCTGCACCTGGGCGGCCCGGACCTGGAAGGCTTCCTGCGCGATCACCCCCAGGTCATGTATCGGATGCTCAAGGCGGTTGCCCTGCGTCTACGCAATGCCAGTCGATGGCGGAGCTAGACCAGCGCCCGTTCCCCCCGGGCGACTACCCGGTAGTGGTCGTCGGTAGCGGGCCGGGCGGCCTCCAGACCTCGTACTTCTTGAAGCGCCTCGGGATCGAGCACGCGGTGATCTCGGCCGATCCATCCCCTGGTGGCATGTTCCGCCACTTCCCATTCTTCCAGCGCCTGCTGTCGTGGACCAAGCCCTACGCGCCCGTGCCGCGCGACGACCGCTGGTATCAGTGGTACGACTGGAACTCGCTGCTGGCCGACGAGCCAGGGGCGCGGGCGATCATGCCGACGCTGATGGACGGCACGTCGTCGTTCCCGTCGCGGCCGGAGATGGAGGCCAACCTCGCCGCGTTCGTCGAGCAGGCCGGCTTGGCCGTGCGCTATGACTGTCGCTGGGAGGCCACGCGGCGCGACGGCGAGCGCTTCGTGCTCTCGACACCCGATGGCGAGTACCGCTGTCAGGCGGCGATCTTTGCCGTGGGAATTGCCGAGCCCTACCTGCCCGACACACCGGGCTTCGAGCTCGTCTCGCACTACGTCGACACCCGCGCGGCGGCGACCTATGCCGGCAAACGGCTGTTCATCGTCGGCAAGGAGAACTCCGGTTTCGAGCTCGCCACCGGGCTGCTCCAGTGGGCGCAGCGCATTGTCCTGGCGTCACCGCGGCCGGCCAAGCTGAGCGTCAACACCCACTCGTTGCTCGGCGTGCGGGCGCGCTACGTGCTGCCGTTCGAGGACCAGAACCTGGGTGGCGGCGTGTTCATCCTGAACGCCTCGATCGAACGCATCGAGCGCGCGCCCGGCGGCTTCCGCGTCCACTGCATTCGCTCCGAGAACGGCGCGGAGCTGAGCGTCGAAGCCGACGAGGTCATCGCCGCGACCGGGTTCAAGTGTCCGCTGCGCGACCTGCCCGATCTGGGCGTCGCCGTCTTTGGCCGCAGCGGCCTGCCGGCCATGACCAACTACTACGAGAGCGCGACCGTGCCGGGCATCTACTTCGCGGGCACGATCGGCCAGGGTGTGGCGGGCATGAAGAAGTACGGGCTGCCGGCCAACTCGGGCGCCGTCCACGGGGCGCGCTACAACGCCCGGACGATGGTCCACCACCTGGCGCGGACGCATTTCGGGGTGGAGCTGCCGCGGCCTGAGGTCAAGCCTGACGCGCTCGTCGACCTGCTGCTGAGCGAGGCAACGCGCGCGCCGGAATTGTGGAACCAGAAGTCGTACCTCGCCCGCGCGTTCTCGCTCGACTCGGGATCCGGCATTCGCGACGAGGGTGTCGTCCCGCTGGCCCAATTCGTCGACGAAGAGGGGCCGGCCGCAGTAGCGATCGCGGTCGAAACCGACGATCTGGGCGACATTCACCCGGCCCTGTATGTGCGCGAGGTCGGCCGGCCGGCGGTCGAAACGCTTCTGGCCTCGAATCCGCTGCACGACTTCAGGTCCGTCGAGAACCGGGCGCAGCTGACGAGCCTGCTCAGTGGAGCGACGGCCGGCGCCGTTCGGTGACCCTCGACCAGATCAATTCGCTGATCGTCGAATGCCGGCGCTGTCCGAGATTGGTCGCGTGGCGTGAGGAGGCCGCGCGCAACCCGCCGGCCCGGTTCGCCGGCCAGGCCTACTGGGCGCGGCCGCTACCCGGTTTCGGCGATCCCGCCGCGCGACTCCTGATCGTGGGGCTGGCGCCCGCGGCGCACGGCGGCAACCGGACGGGGCGCATCTTCACGGGCGATCGCTCGGGCGACTTCCTGTTCGCGGCGCTGCACCGCGCCGGGTTCGCCAACCAGCCAACGTCAGTGGCGCGCGATGATGGCCTGCGGCTATCCGACGCGTATATCGCCGCGGTCAATCGCTGTGCGCCGCCGGCCAACAAGCCAACGCCGACCGAGCGCGACAACTGCCTGCCCTACCTCGCCGGACAGATCGCTGCGCTCGCGCGACTCCGACTGATCGTCTGCCTGGGCGCCTTCGCGTGGGACGGCACGCTGCGGGCGCTATCGGCCAACGGCAACAAGACGGCCTCGCGAACGCGCTTTGGCCACGGCGCGCGGGCCGAGGTCGGCCGCTACCTGTTGATCGGCTCCTTCCATCCGAGCCAGCAGAACACCTTCACCGGGCGTCTGACACCGGGCATGCTCGATGACGTCTTCGCGGCCGCGCGCGAAGTGATCAGATCGCGCCCCGGTTCGGGGTGACAGGGCCGAGCTCCGCCTCGAGACCATCGAGCATCCGCTGGAGCCCGTAACTGAATGCCTCCTCGTCGGTGAGCTCGGCCAGGTCGGCCGCGCTCTCTACGACGTTGGGGTAGCGGTCGCGCGGAGCGCCCTGGAGCAGTCCGCCCAGGCGTTGCAGCTGCTCGCCCCCGGCTGGTTGGTCGTTAGGAGTGGTCGGTCCTCGGCGTGACTCCAGGACGACCTGGCCGATCGTGTAGCCGCTCAGCGCCGCGTATGCCAGCGCCCGTTGGTGCCCGCCGAACCCGGCATCCGCCAGGGCGCTCAGCACACCTTCCATGAAGCGCAGCCCGTTAGGTCCAACCGGCATCCGCGACGCGAGCAGTGAGGCGCCACCGATATGACGCTGGAGGACATCTCTGAGCGCGAGTGAATGGGCGGCCAGCTCCGCCCGCCACGTGGCGCCCGGGTCATGGCGCGTCTCGTCAGCTGCCTCACCCATTAGTCGATCAACGAGGAGGTCGAGCAGCGCCTCCTTGCCGGGCACATGCCAATAGACCGATGTTGCGCCCGAGCCGAGCTCCGCACCAAGGCGGCGCACGGATAGTCCGTCGAGGCCGTCGCGATCGAGCACGGCCATGCCGGCCTCGACGATCCGGTCGGTGTTGAGCGAGCGCTTGCGCTGTACGCGGCTCTTTGACCACCAGGGCAGCTCGGCACGCTCCGATAGGACCGGCAACCAAATCTCCTATATCGAACAGTGTGTCGGCATCGTACAAACCCCCCGTAATGGTCGCGAGTTATGGTTTGGTCATGGCCAAGCAGCCCCACGGCGTCGATGACCTGCGCCACGATCTGGTTGGTGCAATCGAGCGCGGCGAGTTCCGGCTCGAGTTTCAGCCTGTCGTCCGGCTGGGCGGCGGCACGGTCGTCGGCGCCGAAGCGCTGGTGCGCTGGCGCCACCCGCGCCGCGGCACCGTGGCGCCGGGTGAGTTCGTGGCCGTAGCCGAGGAAGCGGGGCTGCTCGACGGCATCGGCACGTTCGTGCTCGACCAGGCGGCGCGCGCCGCGGCGACGTGGCCGCGTTCAAACGATCGCCCGGGCGTCGTCAGTGTCAACGTCGCGCCCAGTCAGCTGCGCGCACGCGACGCCGCGGCGCGGACGCTCGCCCTGATCGCAGGCGCCGGCCTCGAGCCGCGCCAGCTCATGGTGGAGCTCACCGGCGCCGTATCCGGCGATATGCCGGCCGTTGGCGCCGCACTCAACGAGCTGCGCGACGCGGGGGTGCGCATCGTGCTCGACGACTTTGGCGTCGCGACCTCGATCGCCGATCTCAAGGCGGTGCAGGTCGACCAGGTCAAGCTGGCGCGCGAGTTCGTGGCCGCGATCGACGGTCCGGCTCAGGAGCAGGCCTTCGCGCTATCGCTGATCAACCTGGCCGACGTGCGCGGTGTTGAAGTGGTCGCCAAAGGCGTCGAGTCGCGCGAGCAGGCATGGCGCCTGGCCGAGCTCGGCTGCCGCTACGGCCAGGGCTTCTTCTTCAGCAAGCCCCTCGGCGCGACCGGCCTCCTCGCCGTGCTTCGACAAGGGACCCTGCGCGGCTGATCGCGCGGCTGGGCAAATGACTGGCGCGCCCGGCGGGACTCGAACCCACGGCCTTCTGCTCCGGAGGCAGACGCTCTATCCGCTGAGCTACGGGCGCTCGCCTGGTGAGGTTACGCCAAAAAAAGACGAACCCCTCCGAAGAGGGGTCCGTCAACTGTCCCGGCCGATCCAGCAACCGAAGTTGCTGGGCTCCTGCCACGCCACAAGGGCATCTATCACGCCGGCTGCACCGGCTACCCTAACCCAACCTACCCATGACCTTGCGCCTGGGGCAGCTTATGCCACGCCTAAACGCGACATCGGAGCCAGTTTACCTGACCCCCTCCGGTGGCTCAAGGGGTTATGCAGGCTGAATAATGAATATTCCGCAACTTGGTGTGGATAGTCTCACTCAGGGACGCTGAATCGTGACGCTCCGCATGATCACCGGGTTGGCTGCCAGGTCCCCGCGCGGCCCCGTGGTGTCTCCCAGGACGATCTGGTCGACGATATCCATCCCTGAAACCACGGTGCCGAATATTGCGTAGCCGCCACTGGCCAGCCCGGGCGTATCTGCCACCATGATGAAGAACTGCGACCCGGCCGAATCGGGTTTCTTGCTCCCGTCAGGGTTGGCCGGCCGCGCCATTGCAACCTGGCCACGGCTGTAGTTGCCGACAACAGGATCGTCCCTGATCTCGTAGCCCGGGCCGCCGCCGCCGGTGCCCTGCGGGTCGCCGCCCTGGATCATGAAGTCGGGAATGATCCTGTGGAATCCGACCCCGTTGTAGAAGCCAGCCTCTGCCAGGTTGATGAAGTTCTGTGCTGCGACCGGCGCTGAGTCGGTATAGAGATCGATCACGATCGTGCCCAGGTCCGTGACTATGGTCGCCGTGGTGCCGTCGCCGGCGGGCGCGGACGGTGGGTTAGCGAGTGGTGTCGCGGAGGGCGGCGCCAGGTTGGCGAAGCTGGGCCGTGGAGCGGGCGACGGCGACGGCGTGGCACCGGGCCGGCCGATGAACCCTCCGGCGTAGGCGGCGACCACGATCACTCCCACTATCCCGAGCGCCCCGAGCACAAGCCACATCCACGCTGACGACCGTCGCTCCGAGGGCGGGGGCAGGCTGGAGCGGCGTGTGAAGCCGGGTCGTTGTGCGCCCTCGTTGATGCGTGACCGCTGTGCGACGTGCTTGCGCTTAGCCATTCATAGCCACCTTCTGTGGGTACTCGATTGCTCCTGAGAGAAGTGCCTCGCCCAGGATCAGCGTGTCGATGCCGGCGGCGGCCGCGGCCTCGATCTGGGCAGGTTCGCTGACGCCGCCGGCCAGCTGGACCGCTATGTCATGGCGCGTCCTGATCGCCGCCAGACGAGGCAGATCATCGGCCGTCCAGTGCGACACAACCAAACGGCGCACGCCTTCTCCTGCGAGGGTAGCGGCGAGCTCGTCCAGCGATGGCGCGGCGCCGGGCCATGGATAGGCTGCCATCTGCTCGTCGCGCGCATCGAGGCCGACTGACAGCCAGTCGCCGGCGACGCGCAGACACTCACGCAAGCCATCGAGCGACTCGGCGGCGATCCAGACGGGCACGACGACGCGCGTCGCCCCTGCAGCGAAGGCAAGCTCGATCTGGCGCGGCCCGTCCACTCCACCAGCCAGCTGCAGCGGCACAGCGACGTCGCGCGCCACTGCGGCGATCGCGGCCGTGTTCACGGGCACTCCCTGACGGGCGCCGTCGAGGTCCACGAGGTGGATCATCGGTGCGCCCATGGCCACAAAGGCGGCAGCGATCCGCTCCGGCCGGTCAGTCGGTGCGCCGGTGCCACTCGAGGCCCCCGGCCAGAACACGAGCCGCGAGCGTCCACCGGCCAGGTCGATGCTCGGGACGAGACGCACGGTCAGGCGTCCTGGGCCAGCAGCCGCCGCTGGAAGCTGATCGGCAGCCCGCCCTGGTTGAGCAGCGCGTCGTGGAACCCGCGCAACGAGAAAGACGAGCCGAGGCGCTTTTGCTCATCGGCGCGCAGACGCAGCAGCAGCTGGCGGCCGAGGAGGTAGGACAGCGGGTAGGTCGGCCGGTACGTGTACCACTTGACCTCGGCGTTGGCGTGCGGTCGCTCGAAGCCGGTCTGCTCGACCATGAAGTCAGTCGCCTCGTCGACCCCGATCTCGCCGCGCTGGAGCCGCACGTCGAGGATGATCCGGCACGCCCGCCAGATGGCATCGGTATGCATCATCAGCCGGTGGGACGGGGCCGTATCGAAGCCCTGTTCGCGCATCATCAGCTCGCAGTACATCGCCCAGCCCTCTACGAACTCGGGCGCATCGACCAGCAGCCGGATGAGGCTGGGATGCTGGTTGGCGACGACGAGCTGCAAGTGGTGGCCGGGGTACGCCTCGTGGATGCCGGTGTTGTAGATCGAGGCGCTGTTGTGCTCGCGCATCGCGCGCGGATCGCCGTCGATCGAGGGCGTCACAACGTAGATCCCCTCAGGCTTGCCGGGCTCGAACTTGCCGGGTGAGAAATACGCTGCGAACGGGATGACGCCGCGCATGTACTCGGGCGTCTCGATTACCTTGAGGGCCTCGGTGGGCGGGACCGTCGCGAGCTCGTGGTCGACGATGAACTGGCGCGCTTCCGCCATGGCGGTGCGGTACTCGGTGAGCGCGCCGGCGAAATCCGCCGCATGCTGCGATTTGACCCGATCGACAACCTCCAGCTCGGTCGCGCTGGGGTCGATCTCGCGCGCAACCTCCTGGCGGGCCGCGCGTTCGGCCGCGAGCTGCTCCTGCCCAACCTCGAGGATGTCGTCCGCAGATAGGCCGTCGAAGGCACGCAGGCCGACGAGCGTGTCGTAGTCCGCGCGGCCCAGCGCAAAGTCGTCCGTGCTCCGCGCAATCTGCTCCTTGAGCCACTCGGCGTAGCCATCAAGGACAACACGGGTGGCGCCGATGCCCTTCTCGAGACGGCGCGTCTGCCTGTGGCTCTCCCCCAGCTCGCGCCGCGCGGCGCTAAGGACCTCGTCGAACAGGCCCGGCATCGACTGGGCCGCGTCGAGCTCCGTCTCGTTCCAGAGCCGCACCGGGGCGCGCTCGCCAAACCGGCTAGGCGCCTCGTCGAGGTAGCGCGGCGCCGCCTCCAGCCGTCCGGCGATCGCCTCGAGCCGCTCAGCGAGCGGCCGGCCGCCGCGCGCGAACAGCAGGAAGATGCCGTCGCCGATCTCATCGCTCGCCGACGCGCGGCGCTCCCAGACACGGTGGACTTCCGCGTCAAACAGATCGCGCCGCGTGACGAAGAGTGCCAGCTCGCGTTCTGTCGCCCAGTACGGCGAGAGCGATGCCGGTTCGATCGCTTCGAGCGCACCCAGGAAGCGCCGCGTCTGCTCGACATCGGCCAGGATCGCTTCGCGTGAGGCATCGCCCAGCCGCGCGTCATGCTCGTGCAGGCCCAGAAAAGTGGCGTACACCGGGTAGCGCGTCATGAGCGCCGCGAAGCGCTCCGCGGCGAGACGTCCGAGTTCTCTGTCGGCCTCGGTTTGCGGTTCCGGCGCGACGATCGCGTCAGCCACCGGCGACTGCAGCGGCAAGGGGCGCGGGCGCAATGCCCACATCCGCGAGTGCCTGGCGCACGCCGCTGATCGTGCGATCGATGTCATCGGCGCTGATGCCGTAGTGGGTGACCCCGCGAATGAGGTCGCCGCCCGGGTAGTCGATCATCTGCGTCCCAGCTCGCTCGAGGGCGTCGAGGAATGGCATGCGTAGCTCGGGCTTGCTCAACTCGAAGAACACGAAATTGGTGCGGACGCGTGCCGGGTCCAGGCCGACGATGCCCGGCATGCCGGCGATGCCCTCCGCCAGCCGGTGGGCATTGACGTGATCGTCGGCGAGGCGCTCGACCATGCCGTCCGACCCGTCGCGCAGTGCGACCAGCCCCGCTGCCGCGAGGACGCCCACCTGGCGCATGCCACCGCCGAGCAGCTTGCGCGCCCGGCGCGCCTGCCAGATGAAGTCCTTCCGCCCGACGATGACCGACCCGACCGGACAGGCCAGGCCCTTGGACAGGCAGAAGGTGGCCGAGTCGGCCGGCGCCAGCAGCTCCTTGACCGGCGTGCCCAGGGCTACCTGTGCGTTGAAGATGCGGGCTCCGTCGACATGGAGCGGCACGCCGCCGTCATGAACCACCTTGCCCACCGCGGCAACGTAGTCGGCGGGCAGCGGCTGCGCCATCGAATCGGAGTGGGTGTTCTCCAACATGACCAGTGAGGTCAGGGGCTCGTGGACATCCTTTGGATTGCGCCACGCGCGGCGGATGTCATCGAGGCGCATCTGGCCGCGCTCGTCCCAGGGCAGCAGCTTCATCGACGCGCCGACCACGACCGCGTAGTTGGCCGCCTCGTGCGCGAATGAGTGCGCGCCGTTGCCGGCGATAACCTCACCGCCGCGCGGCACTTGGGCCATGATCGACACGAGGTTGCCCATCGTCCCGCTTGCGACGAAGAGCGCGGCCTCCTTGCCGGTCAGCTCCGCGGCGCGTTCCTCGAGCGCGATGACCGTCGGGTCGTCGCCGAAGACGTCGTCGCCCAGCTCCGCCTCCGCCATCGCGCGGCGCATCTCAGGCGAGGGGTGCGTGACGGTGTCGGAGCGCAGGTCGATGAGGCGGTCGGGACGGCTCGTCATGGCGAAGGCCGAGTATAGGAGTGGCGCTGGTCGACCACGTATTCCCAGCCGGGCTGCCAGACCATGCCGCGTGAGACGAGTTGGCGCAGGTCCCCGCCCAGCACCAGGTGGTCGAGCGCCCATTGGTTGGCCGAGTGCCCAATCAGGAGCACGCGCGACCCGTCCCAACGAGCGACGATGTCCGTGAGCAAGCTTCGGGTCCGATCGACCACTTCCAGGTAGCTCTCACCATCGGGCCATGGCTCGTGGATATGCGCGGCGCGCTTCTCCTGCAGAGCCGCGACGGGTGTGCCGTTCATCAGGCCGTAGTTGCACTCGCGCAGGCGCGCGTCAGTGATCAGCTCAAGCCTGTCTGCGAATGCGATTTGTGCCGTCTCCTGCGCTCGCGCGAGGTCTGAGACGTAGACGATGGCGATGCGGTCGTGGCGCCGCCGCTCGCCCAGCTCAGCGGCCTGCGCGCGGCCCAGTTGGGAGAGTCTGCCGGGCAGCCAGCCCGTCGCAATGCCAGCCTCGTTGTCGGTCGTGGTGCTGTGCGTTTCGAACACCAACTCGAGCGCCATGGAACCAGTATGGGAGGGCGGCTGGTATGCTGACCGACCGCTGCCCGGGCCCGTGGTGTAGCGGCCAAACATGCCAGCCTGTCACGCTGGAGATCGCCGGTTCGAATCCGGTCGGGCCCGCCAGTCCCCGTTTTCGCGGCCGCACGCCGATTTCGTCGAATCTCTCGCTGGTTGTGAGTCAACTCGGTGACTGAGTC
>DATBRX010000001.1:0-6276 GCA_036560085.1 Candidatus Limnocylindrales bacterium | reverse complement strand
TGATCGGGCACCGTGTGAGCTCCGGTGAGCGTGGCTTGCCCAGGTCGGCGTTGAAAGGGTGCATTGAAGGGGTGCCTCAGTGCCCCTTAAGCGCCGCGGTGACCATAGTGGTGTCACGCGACGAGACAAGGGTCGCCAGGGTCCCGTAATCGAGTTGGGGCCGCCCACGGCTAGTCGACGCTGGGCGGCGGAACGGCGTCGAGCACCGCGCGCACGATCGCGTCGCTGGTGATGCCCTCTGCCTCTCCCTCGAAGTTGCGGATAACGCGGTGGCGCAGCGCGGGCAGGGCGACCGCCCGAATGTCGTCGACGGCAACGTTGTAGCGGCCCTCGAGCAGCGCGTGGATCTTGCCCGTCAGCACGAGCGCCTGCGCGCCACGAGGCGAGCCGCCGTAGCGCACGTATTGCTTGACGAGCTCCGGCGCGCGCGGCGCGTCGGGGTGAGTCGCCGCTAGGACGGACACCGCGTAGGCGGTGACGTGCGGGGCGATCGGGACGCTGCGCGCGAGGCGCTGCATCTGGACGACTTCCTTCGCGTTCGCGGCATGGCCCGCGGTCGGCGTCTTCGCGCCGGTCGTGCGCTCCATGATCTCGACCAGGTCTTCCTCGGAAGGGAAGGGCACCCAGAGCTTGAACAGGAAGCGGTCGAGCTGCGCCTCAGGCAGCGGGTACGTGCCTTCCATCTCGAGCGGGTTCTGCGTCGCGAGGACGAAGAACGGCGGCTCGAGCTTGTGGCGCTCCCGCGCGACCGAGACCTGCTGCTCCTGCATGGCCTCGAGCAGGGCGCTCTGCGTCTTGGGTGTGGCGCGGTTGATCTCGTCCGCGAGCAGCAGGTTGGCAAAGACCGGACCCGGCTGGAAGCGGAATTGGCGCTGGCCGTTCTCCTCGACCAGGATGTTCGTGCCGACGATGTCGGCCGGCATCAGGTCGGGCGTGAACTGGATCCGGTTGAAGGAGCAATCGATGACGTCGGCGATGGTCTTGACGAGCATCGTCTTGCCCAGTCCGGGCACGCCCTCAAGCAGCGCGTGGCCGTTGGCGATGAGGCAGATCAGCGTCTGGCGGACGAGGTCGTTCTGGCCGACGATGACCGACTTGATCTCAGCCTCGATGGCTCGCGCGCGGTCGGCGAATTCCTCCACCGACAGCTCGGCCGGTTTGGTGGTGGCGGTCTCGAGCGTCCGCTGCGCCATGTGACGCCCCTCCTACTGGCCTGGAGTCGGGTTGAGCGAGCTGAAGTAGTCGCGCACGTAGTCCTTGACGTCGAGCGGGACATACGACCGATCAAGGCTCGTGATCGCGAAGTCGTAGAAGTCCTGGAAGACGTTGGTGTACGGGATGACCGACTGGTTGTCGGTGCCCTGGCCCTGGCCCTGACCCTGCTGGATCTGGCCGTCGCCACCGACGCCCGGGATGTAAGACGGGTCGCCGGGGCGGCCGAGCCGACCGAAGTCGGCAAAGATGTCGTCGAGGTTGCCGGTGCCGAACTGGCGGTTGCCGGTCGTGGGACCCTGGAAGCCCGAGTTGCCGCCGTTGCCGCTGCCCAGGTAGCGGGCGTTCGAACCGCCGCCACCGAGCGAGCCCTGGCCCTGCCCCTGACCTTGGCCTTGACCCTGGCCTTGACCCTGGCCTTGACCTTGACCCTGGCCTTGACCTTGACCCTGGCCCTGGCCCTGGCCCTGACCCTGACCTTGACCCTGGCCTTGACCCTGGCCCTGGCCCTGGCCCTGGCCCTGGCCCTGACCCTGACCTTGCCCTTGACCGGGGCTCTGGCCGGGCTGCTGACCTTGACCCTGGCCCTGACCTTGGCCCTGGCCCTGCTGGCCCTGTTGGCCCTGCTGGCCCTGCTGACCTGCATTGGCCAGGTCGCGCCGGGTCTGCTGCAGATCTGATGCGGCGCGCGCGATGTCGCGGTTGAGATCGACCTGTTGCTGGCCGTTCGAGAGCGCGTCGCCCAGACGGTTGAGCGCATCGGCCGCGGCCTGCTGGTCGCCGCTCTGGATGGCGCGCACGGCGTCGGACAGCGCGGTCTGCGCGTTGCCGCCGGCCTGACGCGCGGTCGCGTCCTGCTGCGAGAGGTCGCGCGCGAGCTGCTCGCGCTCTTCCTGGGTCATGTCGCCGAGGCGATCGGCAAGGTCAGCGAGATCCTGCTTCGTCTTTTCCGGATCGCCTGACTGGTTGCTGTCGGTGCCGGTGGCGCTGCGGCTGAGCGAGCGGGAGAGCGAGGTTATCGCCGCGGCACGCTGCTCATTGGCGGGATCGATGCGTGATCGCAGTGCATCCTCGAGCGAGCCCAGGCGGGCGAGGTTGGCCTGGAGATCCTCGGGATGGTCGCGCAATTGCTGGGCAAGCTCGCGCAGCTCCTGGGCGATGTCCACGCGCGGATCCGGTGCCGTGCGGCCCTCGTTGAGCCGATCGGCTGTCTCGTTCAGGTGCTGCGCCTGGGTCTCTGCCGCGGCGCGCTGCTGCTCACGCAGGTTGAGGATGTCGTTCTGGCCGTTGGGCAGCAGCAGCGCCGGCACAAGCAGCAGTGCGGCAAGCGCGGAAGTTGCCGTCTGCCGGCGCGGCACGGGGATGCGCAGGCCGCGTGGATCGGCGCTTGTCAGGTGCGCGAGGGCGTCGCGGCGCTGCAGGCGGACAAGGCGCGCGTAGGTGGCGGGCTCAGAATCGGTGCCCTCGTCGGCAACCGGCGTATCAGAGGCCAGATCCGGCGAGGTCGTCGCGAGCGAGAGAGCGGTCGAGACGCGATCAGCGAGTCCGTCCTCCGAGTCGACCGCCAGGGCTGCTTCCGACAGGGTGGGTCGGACGCGGATGGCATCGATCAGCAGCGCTACCACGCCCAGGGCGATGACTGCCATCGCCGAGGTGGCTTGCCACTCGAAGGGCATCAGCCGGGCGAGAACGGCAAGGCCGAGCTCGGCCACGACGACCCCGGCAAGGATGAAGCTGCCGTCGCGGACGATGCGGCGCAGCCACAACCGGCGGCGGAAACGGCCAAGCGAGCGGCGCATCTCGAGCAGTTGCGGGTCGAGGTTCATGACGCGTTCTCCACGGCGGTTGGCGTGTCAGCTTCTATTGACTTGGGCGGCTGCGGGCGCCGGAATTTCGGGCGCGAGATACGTAGACGCCGCGTAGGCGAAACAAGTTGCGCGGCCAGCAAAGTCAGGATCACGCCCAGGCCCACGAAGGCGGCCGAACTCTTGGGCCAGAAGGTGTCGCGCGGGAAGCCGAAGCTGAGCGCCTGGCTGGCGTTTTCGCCGGTTCCACCGGCGCAGTTGCCCTTCGCGTCCGGGAATTGGCAGTCCACCTCGGCAACGGCGTTCGGGTCGAACCGGACACCGCCAAGGCCCGCGGCATCGTCCACGCCGCCCGGCGCCGGCATCGGCACCACGACGCCGGGCTCGCCCCGGAAGATGGGCGGGGAGGAGTTTGTGTTGGGCGAGCCGAAGTACGGTCGGCCGGTGACGCTGCTGATGTAGGCACATGACTCGTGATAGGTGTCGGGCGCGGTCGCGCACACCATGTCGAGGTCGGACACGAATGGGTTGAACCACAGCAGCGCCTCCGGGGCGCGGCCCGCGCGCGACGTGAGCAGGAGGCCGCTCGACGAGGACGACGAACGTGCCGCGACCTGCCAGAACTGGTGGGCGGCTGCGGTCCCGATTGACAGCACCAGCACCAGCACGAACGTGATGACGGTCGCGGTCTGGGTGCGCTTGACGAGTGCTGACACGAACAACCCCAGCGCGCCCATGCCGAACGCGAGCGCGAACAGGAAGACGTATGCGCGCACGAGATCGTCCGGCCCCACTGCGCCAAAGACGAAGACCAGGCTCGCCAGCGGGATCGACGCGATGATCAGGAGGAAGACGTAGACCAGCGCGCTGAATAGCTTGCCGATGACCATGCCCAGCGTCGATAGCGGCGTGGTCACGAGCAGATCGAGCGTCTGCTTCTCGCGCTCGAGCGAGATCGCGCCGGTCGTGAAGGCGGGCGCCAGCACGAGGACGAGCAACGTCTCCAGGAACAGCAGCCCGCCGAAGATGCCATGGCCAATGCCGGCCGACAGCGCCGTGCCGTTGGTGAGCGTCTGGCCGCTCGGCCAGCCGGGGAAGCCGGTGTCGGGCTGCGGGAAGCCGCCAATGCTCGAGCCGGTCGCGGCCTGCTGCTTGAGATAGACGTAGATCGCGAACGCGAAGAGGCCGAGCAGCATCAGGTAGATCGTCAGCACGATGAACGCGCGCCGGCCGCGCATGCGGCCGCGCAGCTCCTTGATGGACACGGCGCTGATGCCCGACCAGAAGCGGCCCAGGGCGTGGCCGACGCGACCGCCGATGCGGCCGCCCCGTTGCGCGATGGCGGCGGCGAGCGCGGTCATGCGGAGACCTCCGTGGTGGTCGACTTGTCACTGGAGAGATCGGTGATCTGCAGGAACAGCTCCTCGAGATCGCTCGCCGCCGGTGCGAAGCTGGACAGCTTGACCCCGCCGCGGATCGCCGCGGAAAGTACGGTCGCGGCCGTGTTCTCGTCGCCGCGCAACGCCAGCTCGAGCAGGCCGCCCGGGCGGCGCACGACGGACACGACGTCACTCAGCCCAGCGAACACCTGCTCGGCGCTGCCGACCTTCTCATCGCTGCCAATAACCGTGGCGCGATACACGCCACCGACGCGGAAGCGATCGGCGATGTCCTCGACGCGACCGGATGCGAGGACGCGGCCGTGGTCGATGATCGCGACCGAGGTGCACAGCTCTTCGAGCTCGGGCAGGATGTGGCTGCTGATCAGGATCGTCTTGCCCAGGGCACGCAGCTCGCGCAACAGCTCGCGCAGCTCGACCCGGGCACGCGGGTCGAGGCCCGACGCGGGCTCGTCGAGCAGCAGCACCTGCGGGTCGTGGACCAGGGCGTGGGCGAGGCAAAGCCTTTGCTGCATGCCACGCGACAGGTCCTGCACGTAGTCACCCTTCTTGTCGGCGAGATCGACCAGCTCGAGCAGGTCGCCGATCATCTGCCGCCGCCGCGCTGCGGTCATGCCGTAGCAGCGGCCGAAGAAGTCGAGGTATTCCCAGACGCGCATGTCGTCGTACACGCCGAAGGTGTCGGGCATGTAGCCGATGACGCCGCGCACCCCGTCCGGGTTGTTGCGCACCGAATGGCCGCCCACCTCGGCATCGCCAGTCGTCGGCGGCAGCAGCGTAGCGAGCATCTTGAGGGTCGTCGTCTTGCCCGCGCCGTTGGGTCCGACCAAGCCGAAGATCTCGCCCGCCTCGACGTCGAGCTGCACCCCGGCGACGGCCGTGCTCCGGCCGAAGCGCTTGGTCAAGCCACTGGTGTGGACGGCCGTTGTCATTCGATCGTGCCCTCGATCCGGGTGGCGACCTGGAAGTACACCTGCTCCTCACCGAACTGGCCGGCCTCGGCCCGGTTGACGAAGCGCATCAGCACGCTGCCCGAATTGTCGACGTACCGTTCGGGACTGGCGATGCGGTACGGCTCCGCCGGGTCCAACGCCGGGAACTCGACCCACAGCTGGCTGACGCGGTCGAACAGCTGGAATGCCGGCAGGCCGAACGGCATATTCGGCGCACCCGGCTTCACCGGGTCATCCCGCGGCGGAACGGGTGTCGCGTTCGGATCGGGTGTCGCGTTGGGATCGGGCGTGGCAGTCGGTTCACCGGTGGCGCCTTCGACCGGGTCGTCCTGGTCGGGCTGCTCATCGGCCGGCAGTGGGTCGAGGATAGTGCCCTTGCCGCTGAGCGCGATGAGCTCGCCCTGCGACAGCGCGACCTCGAGCAGCGTCGCGTGGAACGTGCCGCTGAATGAGATGGGCCGGTTCTCGACGACCATGGAGCCGCGCGACAGGTACATGCTGCCCATGTCGCCCCAGCCTTGGGCGGCGTCGGTGGAAATGATGGTGCGCTTCATCGCCTGGTCGGCGAAGACCTGGTTGGCGTCGAGTGAGACGCCGAGCGAGATCATGTACAGCGCGTCGCCAATCCGGTTGGGGCTCTCGCCTTGTAGATCCACATCGACCACCGATCCGGTGCGCCATGCCAGGAGCAGCGGCGTATCCGCCGAGATCGGGCTGCCGTAGTTGAACAGCTGGTCGATCACCGCGCGGCGGGTGTAGACGGCCCGCGCCGTGGCCGCGTCGCGCGGGAAGCTCGAGCCGAAGATGCGCTCCGACAGCGCGTAGCCGTACTGGTTGCTCGTGGTGATGTTGATGTCGATCGTGCTGCTTTTGCCCGCCTCGAGGCTCTCGACGATGGCGACTCCG